>NZ_JBFUKX010000013.1:0-134875 GCF_056400605.1 Mucilaginibacter sp. P5_A4
GCATATATATTCTTGAAGCAAGACAAAAATACGGTTGCTAAAAAAAATATAGCTAAAGCAAAACCTGCACATGATGTTTTGCCGGGTGGTAATAAGGCCGTTTTAACCCTGGCCAATGGTAAAACCATTACACTTGATAGTGCCAAAAATGGACTTTTAGCTAAAGAAGGGTCTGCGCATATCCGTAAAACGCGCGATGGTCAATTGGTATACCAAACCGGTAATGACGATGATGGCCCTTTTGCTGATATGAACACGGTATCAACCCCAAGAGGGGGGCAGTATCAGCTGGTATTAAACGATGGAAGTAAGGTATGGTTAAATTCGGCATCTTCACTAAGTTTTCCGGCTGTGTTCAAAGGCAAAACAAGAGAAGTTGAAATTACCGGCGAAGCTTATTTTGAAGTAGCTAAAAATGCCCATATGCCATTTAGGGTGAAGGTTAACAATACAGTAGTTGAAGTTTTAGGTACCCATTTTAATATAATGGCCTACAACGATGAGGCCGTAATGAAAACTACTTTGTTAGAAGGTTCGGTTAAAATAAGCAATAACCAAAATACCAGTATGCTAAAGCCTGGTCAGCAGGCCCAGCTAAATCAAAACGGGCCTATAAAAGTAATTGATAACCCCGATTCCGATGACGCTATTGCCTGGAAAGAGGGGATCTTTCAGTTTAGGGATGCCGGAATTGAAGCTGTTATGAGGCAGGCTGCCCGCTGGTACGATGTACAGGTAAGCTTTGCCGGCAAATTGCCCTCCAAAGAATTTACCGGGAGGATCTCGCGCAATGTAAAAGCATCAGAATTAATGGGGATGCTTAAATATATGGGCATCAATTTTAAAATAGAAGACAGGCACATTACGGTATTGCCTTAGCATACACCGCCCAAATAAAATCTAAATAATAAACAACCAATTGTTCACTTTAAACAACCCTATGATGGAAGAAATACAAAAAATAAGTTAGCCCAGGGAGGGACCCATTGGTAAAACGGTTTATCAAATGTTGTAACACGCAAGTTGACGACGCCGAAAATCTTGCCAAAAAGAAACCGGGAAGTATTCGCAGTACTTACCCGGCTAAAGATCTGGGTCCCAAAAAAATACAATCCACGAATCGAAAGTAAATGTTTAACCCAAACTCTACAAACTTATGAATTTTAATTCTAAGGCCACGCCTTTGGTATGGCCCCAATTATCCAAAATAATTTTAGCTATGAAGCTAACGGTTATTATTATGGTAGCGGTACTTACCAATGTGAGTGCCAAAACCTACAGCCAGGTGGTTACCCTGCATCAAAAAAATGCAACGGTCGAAAAAGTCCTGAGATCAATAGAAAAACAAACCGGTTATCATTTTATGTATGATAAGCAGGATGTTTCCAAAGCCACATCCATTAATATCGAAGTCTCGGGTGTATCTCTTGAGCAGGCGCTTGATATGGCTTTTAAAGATCAGCCTTTGACTTACAAAATATTCGACGAAACCATCGTGGTTAAAAAGAAGGATATGGTTATCGCTGCGGTTGCTGATATAAAAGTATCCGGTACTGTATCCGACGCCAAAGGGCCGTTACCGGGCGTAACCGTTAAGATCAAAGGATCTAATGTTGGCGTACAAACCGACGTAAATGGTAAGTACACTTTAAATGTTCCCGAAAACGGAACGTTGGTATTTAGCTTTGTTGGTTATACAAGTCAGGAAGTTCCTGTGGGCGGAAAAACTACTTTAAACGTTTTGATGGCAGAATCGCCAAAAGCCTTAAGCGAAGTGGTTGTTGTAGGTTATGGTACCCAAAAACGTGTCGATTTAACGGGCTCTGTTGGTAGTGTTAGCGGCAAACAATTGCAGGATAGGCCGCAAACTAATCTCGAGCAGGAATTATCTGGTAAAATTGCCGGTGTAAATGTATCAACAAACTCTGGAGCACCAGGTGGCGCTACCAAAATACGTATACGCGGTTATAGCTCAATTAACACCAATACCGATCCTCTGTATGTGGTTGATGGCGTTGTTTGGACAGAAGGAGGTAACTCCATTAACCCTAACGATATTGAAACAATAGACGTTTTAAAGGATGCATCATCAACAGCTATTTATGGTACACGCGGTGCAAATGGTGTAATATTGGTAACTACAAAAAGAGGCAAAAAAGGGGGCACAGTTAGTTATGATTCGTACGTTGCTATAAATCATATGGCTAAAGAACTGCCGGTATTAAACTCTGCTCAGTATATGGCAATTGAAGATCTATCGTATGCCAATATTAAAAAATATGATCCCACAGGCTGGGCAGCAGGTAAATATGCCGACCAGGATCCTGTAAAATTACGCACCCCGCTTATCGGTAAATTATTTGACTCAAACCTGAAGCCATTATATGATGTAGATTGGCAAAAAGCAACAACCCGTACTTCTGTTAGTCAAAATCATAACCTTGCCTTTACGGGTGGTTCTGATAATATTAACTACGGCTTGTTCCTTAATTATGCTGATGACGAAGGTATTATTTTAAACAGTTACCTTAAGCGTTATAATGTACGTTTAACTTTTGATAATCAAATTAAACCATGGTTAAAAGTTGGGGCTACATTAAACTACAACAATCAGGATAAACGCACAGCCGATGACGGTACCGGAGGTAACAATATCCCCCGTATGTTAATTGAAATGGTTCCGTTTATTCCAATTAAATATCCTAACGGGACTTATGGAAAGCGTACCGATTATCCGAACTTAGAAGGCGGAGATAACCCGGTAGCACAGGCAAATGAAATAGAATCGTTATATAAAACACGCGTTTTTAGCGGTAATGGTTATGCTAATATTAGTATTTTGCCAGGGCTCGATTTTCGTAGTGTATTTGGTGCAACAACATCGGCCAATTATAACCCGCATTTTCAAAGTGGTTTGGTAGGTGGGCCATCGGCAAGCCAAACATATAGTTCAGCATCAATAGACGAGGCTAATAATACTTACTGGCAATGGGACAACTATGCAACGTACAATAAAATATTTAATAAAGTACATTCATTAAATGTAGTTGCAGGTTATGAAAAAACAAGTTTCCAGCAAACAGGGGTGTATGCATCAACCAGTAACCTGGCCGATAACTATTACCAGTATTATAACCTGAGTGCCGGCTCAATCCCTGCTATACCGCGCTCAAATTATCTTGCATATCAGTTTGAATCAATTTTCGGCCGTCTAAATTATGGGTACGATAATAAGTATCTGTTAACAGTAACAGGCAGAAGAGATGGCTCGTCCCGTTTTGGTACAAACGTAAAAAACGGATTTTTCCCATCGGCGGCAGTGGCCTGGAGAGCTTCACAGGAAGATTTTCTGAAGGATAATAAAACTATCTCTGATTTAAAATTCAGAGTAAGTTACGGCTTAACAGGTAACTCCGAAATAGGTTCGTACCAGTCGCAAGCCCAAATAAATACTACTAACTATGTATTTAACAATGCACAGGCAATAGGTACCCAGCAAACTACTATTGGTAATGAAAATTTGTCATGGGAAAAAACATCTGAATATGATTTAGGTGTTTCATTCGGCCTGTTCAACAACCGTATTACTGTTGATGCCGATGCATATCTGAAAAGAACCAAGGCGCTATTGCTTAATGCTCCGCTGCCAGAAACAAGTGGTTTTAACAGTGTGTATAAAAATATAGGCAAGTTACAAAACAAAGGTATTGAGTTAACCATTAATACCGTTAACGTAAAAACAGATAACTTTAGCTGGAATTCAAGCTTTAATATATCATTCCTAAGTAACAAGGTATTGCAATTAGGAGCATCAAATGATGATATATTTCTGCGTCCAACTTTCCTTTCGCAATTTAACCTGATGCGCGTAGGTTTACCTGCCGGTAGCTTTTATGGTTACAAAGTGTTAGGTACATGGGGAACTGCCGAAGCTTCGCAAGCTGCGGTATTTAACAAATTACCGGGCGACCTGAAAATTCAGGATACAAATGGCGATGGTAAAGTTACATCTGCCGATAAGGTGATTTTGGGTAAATCTTTACCTGATGGTTATGGCACTTTTAGTAACACTTTCCGTTACAAAGCGGTTGATTTGGGTGTAGATCTGCAATTTAATTATGGTAATCAGATCATGAACTTAACCCGTCACTCAGGTCAGGATCGTACAGGGCAGGCCAACAGCTACGCCACTGTATTAAACGCCTGGACGCCAACCAATCAAAATACCAGTATAGCAGAAGACAGACCAGCTTATGTTTATTACCAAACAGAGATATATTCAACAAAAGTTGAAAGCGGCAGTTTTATACGCGGCCGTGCGGTAACGCTGGGGTATAATTTCCCTGAATCAATTACATCTAAATTGAAATTGAGCAGGTTAAGATTATATCTGCAGGGACAAAACCTGTTTGTGATCACAAAATATACCGGATACGATCCTGAAGTTTCTACCTATAACAACAATACCTCATACACGCAAGGTACCCAGGGTCAGAATAACACCAGTAACTTCACTCAAGGCATTCAGTTTTATGATTATCCAAAACCAAGAACTTTCTTGTTTGGATTAAATGCTAGTTTCTAATTTAAACGTTAAAACATACTATTATGAAGTTTAATTTAAAAAAATACCGGATCGGTTATTCGTTACTGATTCTTACCATATTAATAAGCAGTTGCAAAAAAGACCTTATCGAACAAAATAAGGGTGGTTTTGTGAAGAGTAGTTATTTTACTACAGCAAGCCAGGCACAAACTTTTGTTAATGGTATTTACCAAAAACTTTACCTGTTTCAAAACGGGGACGCTTATGGCGAAAGCCCTTTTATAACAATTGAGCTTTTTGCCGGTCATACCACATCACTTGGCCAAAGTGTGAACAACAATAATGTTATAAATAACCGTACAGATGCGGTTAACCCGGGTTTTGAGGATGTATGGTCAAATAGTTATAATGCTATTTCGAATGCTAATATAGCACTTGCCAATATTCCGGCAATTACCCCATTTGCCGATGCTGATAAAAAGAAGTTATTGGGCGAGGCTTATTTTTTAAGGGCATTCTTTTATTATCACCTGGTAAGGTTATACGGCGATGTGCCTTTGATTACTGCTCCGGTAACTATTAGTAGTCCAGATCTTTATCCGGCACGTGCGGCTACTGCTGCGGTTTATGATCAGATCATCAGTGACCTTAAAGCCGCCGAGGCATCAGGCTTACCCGAATCAGATAAAACCGGCAGGGTATCGTTAGGCGCAGTGCGTACTTTATTAGCCAGCGTTTATTTAACCACTGCAGGCTTCCCGCTTAAAAAGACCGAAAACTACGCTTTAGCGGCTGCAGAAATTTTACCGGTTATAAATGGTACTGCTTACACCCTGTTTGACAAGTACGATTATTTGCATGACAATGCACACAAAAACCAGGGCGAACTTATATTTCAAGCCAATTACCTGGTTGGTGTATCTACAAATGCAATTCCGCAGTTAACATTGCCTTTTAACTTGCTGGTTGGTGCATATGGCGATCACCTTGGAGCTATGATCCCTACTAATGGGTTCTTTAACAGCTATGCGGCGGGCGATTTACGTGCCCAGGAAAGACAGTTTTATTTTTCAAGCTATCCATCATTTAAGGATGGAAGCATTATAACCTTTGGCGAGCACGCGCTTTATAAATATTTTCACGTAGAGAGTGCTTTAGGTAATGGCCAGAGTGATGAAAACTGGACCTTTTTGCGCTTGCCGGAAGCTATGCTGATTTATGCAGAAGCAAGCAACGAAGCAGAAGGTGCACCCAATACTTTAGCTATAGCACAACTTAATAAAATAAGGGCCCGTGCGCAACTGGCCCCTATAGGCGCACTAAGCCAGGCTGCTTTCCGTGCTGAGGTTTGGAAAGAGCGCTACCACGAGTTGGCTTATGAAAATAAGGCCTATTTTGATATTCAGCGTACCCACATGATTTATGATGTAACCAATAATACATTTGGCGACGCAACATCTACAGCTAACGAGCAAGGTGTTACCATGAAGGCCCAGTATTACTTATGGCCTATCCCGCAACGCGAGATCAGCACCAATAGTAAGCTTACCCAAAATACCGGGTGGTAATAAATATAATACAATATAAAAGACCGGCCATTAAAGCTGGTCTTTTATATTTACAGTTAAAATTGAAAAACGTTTAATAGCTAAGCATGAAGAAAAAATTTATACTTATTGGTTCATTTTTTATAGCTGTCACATCTGCATTGGCACAACAGGTAAATAAAGTAACCGACCCTGTTGAGTATATTAACCCTTTAATGGGTACCGACTCGCATTACGACCTGTCAAACGGTAACACCTATCCGACCATTGCCCTACCATGGGGAATGAATTTCTGGACTCCGCAAACCGGTGCAATGGGCGATGGATGGGCTTACACCTATGATGCTCATAAAATACGCGGCTTTAAACAAACTCACCAGCCATCACCCTGGATGAACGATTACGGGCAGTTTGCCATAATGCCGGTTACTAAACATTTAAAAGTATCGCAAAACGGCAGGGCAAGCTGGTTTTCGCATAAGGCCGAGATTGCCAAGCCATACTACTACAGCGTGTATCTTGCCGATCATGATGTAACTACCGAGATCACCCCAACCGAAAGGGCGGCCCAGTTTAGGTTCACCTATCCTAAAACCGACAGCTCATTTATTGTGATCGACGCGCTAAATAAAGGTTCCTATGTAAAGATCATCCCCGGTGAGAAAAAGATAGTAGGTTACTCTACCAAATATGCTCGCGGGCCTTTAAAAAATTTCAAAAACTATTTTGTTATTTATGTAGATAAGGCAATAACCCTGGCACAAACCTACAGTGATACCACATTAAGCGACGGGCTTGAACTGAAGGCCGAACATGCAAGCGCGTTGATCGGCTTTAAAACAGCTCATGGCGAGAAGGTGCATTTAAAGGTGGCTTCATCATTTATTAGTATAGAACAAGCCGAACTAAATTTAAAAAGAGAAGTTGGTAACGATAGTTTTGATGTTACCGAGCAAAAAGCAAAAACCGTTTGGAACAAAACCCTTAGCCGCTTAACCGTTGAGGGTGGCACTATCGATCAAACGCGAACCTTTTACTCGTGCCTTTACCGCATGGTTTTCTTCCCTAATAAATTATATGAGATAGATGCTGATAATAAAATTGTGCATTACAGCGCGTCAACAGGTAAAGTGTTCCCGGGATATAAATTTGCCGGTACAGGCTTTTGGGATACCTTCAGGGCTTTATATCCTTTCCTGAACCTGGTTTATCCATCTATCAATAAAGAGATGCAGGAAGGCTTGATTAACGATTATAAAGAAGGAGGATGGCTGCCCGAGTGGTCGAGCCCCGGATACTCTGCTGTAATGATCGGTAATAACTCTGCCTCGGTAGTATCCGAAGCTTATTTAAAAGGTGGCAAGGGCTATGATATCAATACATTATACGAGGCTTTGATCCATGGCGCTAACAACAAAGGCCCCGCAGCCACAGGCCGCGAGGGTGTGGAGTATTATAACACACTGGGATATGTGCCCTACGATGTAAAGATCAACGAAAATGCCGCCCGTACATTGGAGTATGCCTATGACGATTTTACTATTTATAAATTAGGCAAAGCCTTAGGTAAGCCGGCAGCTGAGACTGATGTTTATAAAAAGCGCAGCATGAACTACCGTAACCTTTTTGACCCCACTACCGGGTTAATGCGCGGTAAAAATAAAGATGGTTCATTTGAAACACCGTTTAGCCCGCTAAAATGGGGCGATGCCTTTACCGAGGGTAACAGCTGGCATTATAGCTGGAGTGTTTTTCATGATATCCAGGGCTTGATTAACCTTATGGGCGGAAAAAAGCAGTTTATAACCAAGCTTGATTCTGTATTTACCCTGCCGCCAATTTTTGATGACAGCTATTACGGCGAAACTATTCATGAGATCCGCGAGATGCAGATTGTAAATATGGGCCAGTATGCACATGGTAACCAGCCCATTCAGCACATGATTTACCTCTACAACTACGCAGGTGAGCCCTGGAAAACCCAATTGCATGTGCGCGATGTAATGAACAAGTTATACAAAGCAACACCAGATGGCTATTGCGGCGATGAGGATAACGGGCAAACGTCGGCCTGGTACGTGTTCTCGGCAATGGGTTTTTACCCGGTTACTCCTGCAAGCGATCAGTATGTATTGGGAGCGCCCCTGTTTAAGAAAATTACCCTTAAGCTCGAAAATGGTAAAACGGTTGCTATAAACGCAGCTAATAACAGCTATGCCAACCGGTACGTTAATACCGTGAACTTTAATGATAAGCCTTATGATCTTACCTGGTTGAGCCATAAGGAATTATTAAAAGGTGCTACTATCAATTTTAACATGGCGCCGCAACCTAATAAAACAAGGGGGGTAAAGGATAGCGATGTGCCATATTCGTTATCGAATGAGAAATAGATGCCTCCTAACCCCCTAAAGGGGGAACTAGGGTGGGTTTAACTTTTAATGAATAAAATAATTGACCATTTAATTCCCCCTTTAGGGGGTTAGGGGGCTCATGAACAAACTACTAAAAATAACAATCACATTGGCGGCGTTTCTTAACGCTGCCAATGTTGTTTTTGCGCAAAAAAAGCAAATCTATACAGTGGCCGACGCCCATGCGCATAACGATTATGTAAATAGGAACCCGTTTTACGGGGCCTATGATAAAGGTTTTGGTTCTATAGAGGCAGATGTGTTCGCCGTTAATGGTAAACTAATGGTTGCCCATTCCGAAAAAGAGATCATGGCAGAACGTACGTTGAAAAAAATGTATATCGATCCCCTGGTAAAAAAACTCAAGGTGGATACCGCGAGGCAGATAAGGCTCCTGATTGATTTAAAGATAGATTACCATATCCTGATGCCTTTGATTATAAAAGAACTGGGGCCGCTGATGGATTATGCTGTGATTAACGGATTGCCTGGTAGATTGAAAATAACAATAACCGGCGGGGTACCGCCAGCGGCCGAGCTTGCTAATTACCCAACCTGGCTCACCTTTGATGTTGATCACATAACCGGATTTACCCCGCAGCAATGGCAGCGCATAAGTTTGCTGAGCTATAATTTTACCAAATACAGCCAGTGGAAGGGTAGGGGTAAGATCTCCAAAGTTGAGACTGCCAAATTGCTTGGCGTAATTGATAGCGTACACAATGCCGGTAAAATGATCCGCTTTTGGGAAACGCCGGATAACAAAACCGCATGGCGTGCCTTAATAGGCTTAGGCGTTGATGTGATAGGCACAGACAAAGTAGAAAAACTGGGCAATTTTTTAAATGACAGGAATAAAAAGACGCTAAAATAGCCTAATGCCATTCCTCGCGGTAAACAATTTGATAGTATAGAAACTTACAGTTTTCAAAACTTCGTAAGTTTAGTTATAACGAGAGCATAATCTTGAACTATGATAGTTTAGCTCTTAGATTTTATAAATAAGAATAAAAAGAAGTGTCATTTGCCTAATGCCATTCCTCGCGATAAACAAATTTGGGCATTTGCCAATTGTATTTGATGGATAGCAAACGCAGCCCAAGGCCAATGGTGCAGGCTATAACAATTGCCACACCTGCAGGTACGCCCAAATATTCCAAACCCAGGTACGCTGCCCCTGTAACTATAGCTGCGCTGGCGTAAATTTCTTTGCGGAACAACAGCGGCACTTCGTTACACAATACATCGCGCAGTACACCACCGGCGCAACCTGTTATCATCCCGCTTAATAGAATGATGGTTGCAGGCAGGTTTATTTCCTGGGCTATCTGGCAACCTATAATGGTAAACACCACCAAACCCAAAGCATCAAGATACAGGAAAAGCGTTTTCATTTTGGTCATGAGCCTGGCTATTACTGCAGCCAGTATAGCGGCCCCGGCGGTTATCAACAGGTACTCGGGGTGCTCAACCCAGCTCATGGGGTAATGGTTAAACAAAATATTACGCACAGTACCGCCTCCCAATGCGGTAACCCATGCTATAATACAAACGCCTACCCAATCCATGTCCCTTCGCCCGGCAGATAAGGCAGCAGTCATGGCTTCGGCAATAATAGCTATGATGTATAAAATGTGCAGCATGGATGATGTATTAAGGCTTGTTTAACAAATATAATTATTTGGCATAGATCAGAAAAAACACACATCGCCCATCTGCCTGCCGCCGAACTATAAATACGGCAAATACTGATTACTATTCCTCTTCCAGTTGGCGGGGGGCTGGTGACAACCAGTTTTTCCCATCTACAAACCGGGAAACCAGCATCGCGGCTACAGTATCGCCTGTGGCATTTAGCAAAGTAGCCATAGGATCAACTAATGTCCCTATGATCATGGCCGGGGGTAGGGCCTCGGGCGGGAACCCGTAAGCTGATATGAACAGCAATTCGCCAATATAGCCACCATTGGGGATGCCGCCTTCTACCAAACTAACCAAAACCGTCATGGCCAGGGCAATAGCTATGGTATCGGCACTGTTAAAACTTTTACCAAACAAGGCAAACACCACAGCCATTTTTACAATGGATGAGATGCTTGAACCATCTTTATGCAGCGTACCACCCAGCGGGATGGTGACGTTGGCAATAACATCTGAGATGCCCATTTTTTTTGCCGCATCAAGGTTTGCCGGTATGGTGGCAATGCTGCTGCAGGTACCTACTGCTGTTGCCGATGGGATAATATTATTACGCCAGTATCTTTTTACTGCAGTTACGCCCCCTGCTATAAACGCGTAAAGACTAAATATCACCACAAAATAAAATACACCCACACCATAGTACAAAGCCATTGAGCGGGCGTATCCACCAAATAGCTGCGGACCGAATACACCAACCTGGTAGGCAAAATAGGCCCCCAAACCAATTGGGCCCAGTTTCATGATAAGGATAAAGATATTTTTAAACACCTCGTTACCGCTATGCAAAAAACGTGCGAAGGCAGCGCCTTTTTCGCCCGAGCGTAGTGTGGCAAAACCTATCAGCACCGAAAATATGATCATGGCCATCATGCTTTTACGGGAAAGCAGCTGATAAAATTCACTTGTAGTGAACAGATTGGTTAATTGATCGCCAAGTGGTTTTTTAACAATGGCCTCGGTGATGGGACTGGCCACCAAATGCTGGTGTATAGGGAAGATCCAGATGGCGATAATGGTTATTATGGCTGCAACAAGTACGGTGCCTACAAATACAAGCGAAGTAATACCCAATAATTTGCCCAGTTTATTAGAGCTATCCAACCCCGCAATGGCTGACGCGATAGCGAAGAAAACCAGCGGAACAACCGCAGTGAACAGCAGGTTAAGGAAAATATCCCCTATGGGTTTGATGATGTTAACCTTATCACCCAAAAATATACCGGCAATACTGCCGGCTATAATGCCGCCTATCAGGAATATGATGCCTTTATAACTCTTAAACCAACTATTCATTTAGCTAATATAATAATATAGGGCATATGTGGTGTGGCACTGTCAAAAAACAAAATGCAGAATCACATATTTGCCTCTCGCGTATGGCAATTTGTTATATTAGCAGCCAATTTTTATATAAATGCAGATTGATAAGGCCGGGGAATTTATACTGGATAAAATAAACCGGGAACTCCCGGCTCATTTTTATTACCACAATGCCATACATGCCGAAGATGTTTACGCAGCGGCGAAACAAATTGCATTAACGGAGGGGATAAGCGGGGAGGACACAGCCTTGTTGTTAACAGCCGCCCTGTTTCATGATGCTGGTTTTCTGGTACATGGGCAGGAAGATCATGAAATCAACTCCTGTATAATTGCACGTGAATACCTGCCGGGGTTTGGTTATTCAACTGAAGAGACAGATCAGATCTGTGATATCATTATGGCCACTAAGCTGCCCCATGACCCGAAAAATAAACTGGGCGAAATTATTTGTGATGCTGATTTGGATTATTTAGGCCGGAATGATTTTTTTATACTTAGTAAAAGGTTATTTTCGGAACTTGTAATAACCCAAAAACTGGAAAATAAACAGGAGTGGGATAAACAACAGGTAAGCTTTCTAAAAAGTCATCATTACTTTACCAAAACAGCTGTCGGTTTAAGGGCGGCTACCAAGGAAAAACACCTGCAGGAAATAATTAAAACGTTAATTTAAAACACTATACATGTCTAAACCGGAGCATAGTTTACCTGAAATAATTAAGGATGTAGTTACCGTAATTATAGGGATCTTATTTTGCGGCTTTGCCTTAAAGGGATTCCTGGTCCCCAACAAATTTTTTGATGGCGGAGTAACCGGTATTTCCCTGCTCATTCATGAGCTTTACCACATCAACATTGCATTTGTTATTGTAATAGCTAATATCCCCTTTATCATCATGGGGATGTTCCAGGTAAACCGGGCGTTCGCATTTAAAACCTTTGCCTGCGTTGTTGCATTGGGCATTTGCCTGCATTATGTGCCTTACCCGGTTATCACATCCGATAAGTTGCTGGTATCTATATTCGGCGGGGTATTTATGGGCCTGGGTGTAGGGCTTTCCATTCGGGGGGGCTGCGCGCTTGATGGTATCGAAATTTTGGCTCTTTACACACTTAAACGCAGCAGCTTTACCATCAGCGAGATCATTTTAGGCATCAATATCATTATCTTTTTAATCGCCGCCTTTGAACTCGGGCTTCCAACGGCATTGTATTCTATATTAACCTACTATACCGCTTCGCGTACTATCAGTTTTGTAATTGATGGATTGGAAGAGTATACCGCCGTTAATATCATATCCGGCCAAAGCGAGATCATTAAAGAAAAACTGGTTATGGAGCTTGGCCGCGGTATCACTGTTTACAAAGGCGAGCGTGGTTTTTTAAAAGATAGCTTTGATGTACATCAACCGGTTGACATCATTTTCACCGTAATAACCCGTTTTGAGGTACGCCGCTTAAAAAACCTGGTCCACAGTATAGATCCCAAGGCTTTTGTATTTACAAATAGCATTAAGGAAGCAGCAGGCGGGGTGCTAAAGAAAAGGGTAAGGGAACATTAATTTGAAGTGAGTTGTGAGTGGTGAATAGTGAGTAGTTAATTCAATATGCTTAAACATGCAACTACTCACTACTCACTACTCACAATTCACCACTCACCATTCACTAACTCACTACTTCATAAATTTCCACCGCTTTCGCCTTGTTTTTCAGACTTACTTCGCCAATCTTTTTTAATTCGAATGATTCTTTGGCTTTGTGGTACACCTCTTCGGTTACAATGATCTGGTTGGCCTGGGCTACACCCTGCAGGCGCTGGGCCAGGTTTACCGCGTCGCCAATTACAGTATAATCCAGGCGTTTTAGCGAAGCCGAACCAATATTGCCCGAGATCATCTCGCCCGAATTAATGCCGATGGATACTTCGGGCTTAAAGGTTTTATTACCATATTTAATTGCTTCGGTTGCATGCATTTTTTCGCGTACGGCAAGGGCGGCATCTATGGCGCGGTCAAGGTGGTATTCTCCGCGAAATATAGCCATTACTGCGTCGCCCATAAATTTATCAATATGGCCGTTTTGGGCAATAATTTCTTTAACCATCGCGTCAAACAGCTTGTTCAGCAGGTTTACTACGGTATTAGCAGGTACATGCTCGGATATAGCCGTAAAGCTGCACACATCAATAAATAATACGGTGGCATCTATCGTTTCGTTACTCAGCAGGCTGTTCTCAAACTCTTTGGTAGTCATAAAGTTGAGCACATTCTCATCTACATAC
Organism: Mucilaginibacter sp. P5_A4; assembly: GCF_056400605.1. Classification (NCBI taxonomy): domain Bacteria; kingdom Pseudomonadati; phylum Bacteroidota; class Sphingobacteriia; order Sphingobacteriales; family Sphingobacteriaceae; genus Mucilaginibacter; species Mucilaginibacter sp. P5_A4. Next base: position 13,813 of record NZ_JBFUKX010000013.1, read on the forward strand.
ATTTTAAGGATGTTATTCTCCTTAATGGCCTGCATGGTTTTCTTCAGTTCTACAACATGCAATAAAGTTTTTTCAATGGTGATATCCAGGTCGTCAAAGTTTACCGGCTTACAAACAAAATCAAAGGCGCCACGGTTCATGGCGGTACGGATGTTATCCATATCGCTGTAGGCCGATACCATTACCGCTTTTAGGATAGGGTTGCATTCTGGCAGTTTGGTAAGCAGGGTAAGGCCATCCATTTCGGGCATATTGATGTCGCTCAATACCATATCAATATCAGGTTCCTCGGCAAGTTTGATTAATGCTTCAAAACCATTGTGGGCGAATACAAAATCATACACCTTTTCGCGGATCTTTTTCCTGAATTTTTGTTTTATGAGTAATTCCAGGTCTAATTCGTCATCAACCACCAGTATCTTGGCCATTATTTATTGTTCTATGTGTTTTAGTTTTTCTTTTAAATTATTAAAATCAAGCGGTTTGGTTAAAAAATCGTCGGCGCCCAATTCCATCGACCGCTTATAATTCTCATCATCGCCATAAGCGGTAATCATCATCACAACCGGTGGCGGTTTTTCATAAGTATGCCTTATTTTATCAAGAAGCTCCAGGCCAGTCATCCCGGGCATGTTAATGTCTGATAAGATCAGCACCACTTCAGAATGATTAACTGCCAGAAATGCCATCGCTTCCTCGCCTGATAGCGCGAAATTAAACTCAGTTTCCCCGCTTTTTATCTCTTTGCGAAAACGTTGCAAAAACAGTGGTTGTACATCAGCCTCGTCATCAACAACAAGTATCTTCATATGTAAATATAATCCAAAGTTAAATTTTGTGTTTATTTATTAAAGATAGTTAAAGCATAATTTTTGTCAGCTTGTATGCTAAATACTATTAATTAGCTTTTATATCAGGAATGGTAATGATAAACCTGGCAAATTCACCCTCCGCTGTTTCCACTTTCAAGTCGCCGCCATGACCTTTGGTGATGATGTCATAACTCATAGACAGGCCTAGCCCCGTTCCCTGCCCGGTTGGTTTGGTGGTAAAAAAAGGCTGGTATATTTTATCCAATACCTTTTGCGGTATGCCGGTACCATTATCGCTTACCGTTATTTCAACCGCGCTTAAGCCCGTCGGATTTTTAACCTTTTTGGTAACTACGCTTACGGTAGGTTCATAACCGGCAATGTTCTGCTTTTTCTTTTCGGCAACAGAATAAAAAGAATTATTAAAAAGATTGAGCAACACCCTGCCCAGATCCTGCGGAATGGCCTCAATTTTACCAATGCTTTCATCAAAGCTGGTTTTCATGCCGGCGTTAAACGTCTTGTCTTTAGCCCGCAAACCGTGGTAGCTTAAACGCAGGTATTCATCGGCAAGGGCATTTACATCGGTAGGTTCTTTTTTACCGGTAGTGGTGCGCGAGTGTTGCAGCATACCTTTTACAATAGCATCGGCACGCTTGCCATGCTGGTTTATTTTGGTAAGGTTTTGGGTGATATCGCTTATGATGTCATCAGCTTCCTGCTTAACGTCATCGGGCAATTTGCTAAATACCTCATCCTTTAACTCATCCAATAATTCAATACTTACCTCGCTAAAATTATTTACAAAATTTAAAGGGTTTTGAATTTCGTGGGCTATACCGGCGGTAAGCTCACCTAATGAAGCCATTTTTTCCTGCTGTACCAGTTGTGCCTGGGTGCTTTTAAGTTCGGCGAGGGTAGTTTGTAATTCCTCTTTCTGGTTGGTAAGCTCGGCAGTTCGCTCACGTACCTGGCTTTCCAGATTTACCTTCATGGCGGCCATCATTCTGTTTTGCTCTTCCTCATCACGTCGCCTTTTGCGCTCAAGCTCGAGGGCTTTGTTTTGCCTCCGGTACATGAGCCACATAGCACATGCCCATAAAAACGCGAAAGTTTTTGCGCTTCCAAAAACGGCATTGTGATTCTCGAAAAACTTGGGAAATACAGTTTCGAACACGTCTGATATAAAAGTAGCAACAGCATACGGCGCCACGGCGTTGCTTAACGACCGGCTACTTTTAAACTCCTCAATTGTGTATGGCAATGCAATAAGCCCAAAGACAAGCAAATTATTAAGGGCGAGCACCACAACGTCGTTAAGAAAATCGCTTAGCCCAAGGCAAATTAATGCAATAGCAGCATATATGGCATACATCATATATTGGGCAAGATCAGGTCGGACATTGTCCTCTTTTATCTTTTTGCGCAGCTGGCTGGCTACTATAATTGCAATAACAGGTTCAAATGCAAAGTTCATATAATATAAATATCACCGGTATAAGGATGGATAATAAACCAAACAATTTAAAACTAATATTTTATTTGCACTAAACAGAATTTTTATAAACATATGGACTGCGTAGGCTCATTTCTGTTACATTACCGGGCTGTTTTTTTTGCATATACCAGGTGTTTGTGCTGTAATGCTTTTAAACTTGCAGCTCGATACTAATTACTAAAAAGTATTTGTACATACAAATAAGAAACCGGATATTTAGAACCTGTTTTAACCAATTAAACGTCATTGAGAAGCCAGCTGCGTTAAGAAGTTGGCTTGATAAATGAGACCACCTACTTGATATTATAAAATGCCATGGGGAACTCAAGAAGAGATTTTATAAAAAAAACGGCCATTGCATCGGCATTGGTTGCCGCTTCACCTGTAAACAGCTTTGCTATTTTACATAAGGATTTAAAACCAGATGATCAAACCGTTGGTCAGGGCGGTTTTATATACAAAGCTGATAAAGGGTGGGCCAAAATCAGCGTAAATAGTCACCCGCTGGCCAACTGTCATGAAATGGTACAAGATAGTAAGGGCCGTTTGATTATGCTGGGCGATCATACCCAAAATAACATCCTGATATTTGATAAATCGGGCAAACTGCTGGATTACTGGGGAACTGCCTTGCCGGGCGGTCATGGCTTAACCATAAGCAAAGAAGGGGGCGAAGATTTTCTTTTACTTACCGATTGCGGCTGGGCAGTTGATAAAACCGGTAATTCTTACGGGCAATCGGGCCAGGTATTGAAAACCACGGTTGATGGTAAATTGATATTTGCCATTGGTCACCCACGCACCATTGGCGTTTATAAAGATAATGAGCCCTTTAAACCAACCGAGACTGCTGTAGCCCCCAACGGTGATATTTATGTGGCCGATGGTTATGGATCTGATTATATTATCCATTACGATAATAAAGGACAGTATATTCGTCATTTCGGCGGGCATAACAACGCAAATAAAGAGCACAACCTGGTAAACGCGCATGGTATCACTGTTGATACCCGCGATAAAAATAATCCTACGCTGATCTGTACCTCCCGCGAGGAAAATTGCTTTAAAGTATTTACCATGGATGGCAAGTTCATTAAACGTATTGATATGCCGGGTATGTACGTATGCCGTGCAGTGATTAATGAACAGAATATTTACGCAGGAGTTTGCTGGTCAAAAAATAGCAGCGGTCAGCGCTTTGATTATTCGGGCTTTGTGACGGTGCTTGATGGAAACAATAAAGTTATCTCGAATCCTGGTGGCACTGCGCCTGTCTATAAAAATGGTGTTTTGCAGCCAACTTTACAGGCGGCGAACCCCGTTTTTCAGCATGGCCATGATGTTTGTATTGATGAGGATAAAAATGTTTACGTATGCCAGTGGAACGCTTACCATACGGCCCCGGTAAAATTAACCCGTGTATGATATTAGCAAACATTTTTACTTTTGCCGGCCACCTGCATCCGCTTATCGTACATCTGCCTATCGGATTTATTTTGCTTGCGGCTGTTTTTAATATTTTATCCTACAAAAAGGAGTAGGAGAATTTAAAGCCTGCTGTATTTGTAACACTCCTCATCGGGTTTATATCGGCAGTATTGGCCTGCATATTTGGTTATGTGCTTTCGCTGTCGGGCGATTATGACAGGGCGGTATCAACCTGGCATCGCTTAAGCATCCTGAAGCTGTAAACCTGAATCAACCCAAAATAACCGATCTGGTCGTAAATAAAAAAAATCAGGCAATAAAAAAGAATCTACACCTGGGGTACGGCTGCTAAACAAACAAATTAACCCGCTACGTAAATTATTGTATGCACATTAAACAATGTTTTACAGTAAAATAAGCTTTTTGTCCATTACGGTAAATGATAATCCATTTCAAATAGTCTTTTGAATAGTCATTTTTACGAAATATTACGTAAACTTAACCAGTTACCATAACACCAGTAAAACTGACGATGAACAATCCTATTACAAAACAAACTATCACCTTGAAAAAGAAACTGATACCTTTTTTTATGTGTGCTGTTATTTTAAGCACATTAAATGCACTTGCTCAAAACACATCAAAAACGCCAATTCCGCTTTCAGAATTACAGCAAAAATTTGTCGATCTGAGATTTGGTATGTTCATTCACTTTAATATTCCAACATACCAGGATGCCGACTGGCCTGATCCAGAAACACCTGCTGCTGCATTTAACCCAACAAAACTGGATTGTGTACAGTGGGCAAAGGCTGCAAAATCGGCCAATATGACTTATGGTTGTCTTACAACAAAGCATCACAGCGGTTTCTGCATATGGGATACCAAAACAACTGATTATAACGTGATGCACAGTCCGCTGAAGAGGGATGTGGTAAAGGAATACACCAAAGCATTCCGCGATCAGGGTTTAAAGGTGATGTTGTATTATTCAATTTTGGATACGCATCACCGCTTACGCCCTAATATGATCCAGCCAAAGCATATTGATATGGTTAAAAAGCAAATTACGGAGTTGCTTACCAACTATGGACAGATAGAAGCCCTGATAATTGATGGATGGGACGCGCCATGGTCGAGGATCTCTTATGACGATATTCCATTTGAGGAAATTTACAAACTGGTAAAATCGCTACAGCCAAACTGCTTGTTGATGGACCTTAACGGCGCCAAGTACCCGGCCGAAGGTTTATATTATACTGATATTAAAACTTATGAAATGGGGGCTGGCCAGCGTGTATCAAAAGAAACCAACAAAATGCCGGCTCTGGCCTGCTTGCCGATACAAAGCAGCTGGTTTTGGAAAACAGATTTCCCCACAACCCCGATACATGATGTAAGCAAGCTGGTAAACGATGTATTGGTACCGCTTAATAACGCCAGCTGTAATTTTATCCTTAATGTGGCCCCAAACACCGATGGTTTAATGGATGATAATGCGCTTGCAGGCTTAAAGCAAATAGGGGAGCTATGGAAAAATGAAGGCCCGGTGGCTAAGTTAGGCGATACCGGTGCACCTATCATATCACATAACCTGGCTAAACATGCGGCAGCTAATTCAAGCTGGAGCGACGACTCGAATATTATGGACTTTGCCAATGACGATGATTTTGGATCATCATGGCAATCAAACCCAAGGGTAAAAAGCCCTTGGTATGAGGTAACCTTAAAGCCTGGTACACCATTTAATACTGTGGTAGTTTTTGAGAGTAAGCCCAACATAAAAAAATACAAGCTGGAGTATCTTGATGGTGCTACCTGGAAAACGATTTTTGAAGGCGAAAACCTTAGTCGGGTAAAAGTGAACCGCTTTAACCAGGTGAAAGGCGATAAGGTGCGTATGTCTAGCCAAACATATGATAACGCCCCAAGTATTGCGGAGTTTGAGGTTTATAACGAAACGAAGTAGATATGCAGATGTACAAATTAAAGATGTGAAGACGTTGGAAGTAGATATGCAGATGTGCAAATTACAGATGTGCAGATGTCGTTTGAGTAATCAATGCTAACCAGTTAATAAACATAGCCTCATTTTTTAAAAAATTTGAGGCTATTGTTTTATAACCTTTATAACAATTTGCACATCTGAAATTTGAAATCTGCACATTTGCCTCCCGAAATCTGCACATTTGGCTCCCGAAATCTGCATATTTGCACATCTGAAATCTGAAATCCGCACATATGCATTTCATCTATCCGGCTTTTTTATTTGCATTACTTACGTTAGCCATTCCTGTACTTATCCATTTATTCAACTTTCGTAAGTTTCAGAAGGTAAATTTCAGCAATGTTCAATTTTTAAAGGAGATCCAGGAGCAGCAATCATCCCGCAGAAATTTAAAGGAAAGATTGATTCTTGCATCAAGGTTACTGGCATTGGCTTTCCTGGTTTTTGCCTTTGCCCGGCCTTTTATCCCTGCACAAAACACGGCTAACGCAGGCCGGCAGAATGTTGTAAGTGTTTTTGTTGATAATTCATATTCTATGCAAACCCTTAACCGCGAGGGTTCGTTGCTGGATGATGCCAAACAAAAGGCCAAAGAAATAGCATCGGCATACAATATAAATGACCGTTTCCAATTGCTTACGCAGGATTTTGAAGGCCGCCACCAGCGCTTGCTGAGCCGAGATGAGTTTAATGACGAGGTAGACCAGGTAAAGATCAGCCCCCAAAGCCGTACCCTGCAGCAGATCATCAGCAGGCAACTGGGTTTATTAGAGACACAGCCGGGCGCAGCCAGATCTGTCTACATCATATCCGATCTACAAAAAAACATGGTCGGTAAGCCTTTGAAAACCGATAGTGGCATAGCTATCAGTTTAATACAGCTTAAGGCGGGAAACCTACCCAATGTTGCCGTTGATTCTGTTTGGCTGTTAAGTGCCATACATCGCCCCGGTGAAAGCGAAAAGCTGGTTGTTCGCCTGCATAATTATGCCGCCGAAAAGGCAGAGAAAATTCCACTTAAAGTATTAATAAACGGTGCGCAAAAAGCATTGGGCAGCTATACCCTCGCTGCACGGTCGGTACAAAGCGATACATTGTCATTTATGGGCCTGCAGGCAGGCTGGCAACAGGGTGAGGTGCAATTACAGGATAATCCTGTAACCTTTGATAATAAGTTTTATTTCAGCTTTAATGTGGCACAGCAGATGCCGGTTTTGTTGATAGATGGGGGTATACCCAATCCATATCTAAAGGCTGTTTTCGGGGCCGATCCATTTTTTAAAATCCAACGCACACCCGATGGTAATGTTGATTACGCTGCATTAAATAGCTACCCGTTAATTGCCATAAGCGATATTAAAGCCGTATCTTCGGGACTGGCGCAGCAATTAAAAACCTATGTATCCAAAGGAGGCACGCTGGTTATTTTCCCCCCGGTTGATATCGATCTGGCAAATTATCACTTGTTTCTGCAAGCTATGAATGCTGCCTATCCCGAAAAACTAATAACCGAAGCGAGCAAGGTATCCGGCCTTAACCGCCAAAGCCCTGTATTTAAAAACGTTTTCGAAAGCTTTCCTGCAAACCCCGACCTGCCCACGGTTAAAAAATATTACCAGTTAAGTACTTCACACGGTATTCCAGATAATCTGATGACTTTAGCCAGCGGTCAACCTTTTTTGGCTGGTTATGCCAGCGGGCGGGGCAAAGTTTATGTATCCGCAGTGCCACTTCACGAGGATTTCAGCAACCTGCCCCGGCATGCCCTTTTTGTGCCTGTATTGTTCAGGATTGCTTTATTGAGCGGGCACGATCTGCCACTGTTTTACACCCTGGGGCAGGATGAAGCTTTGGAAATACCACCTGTACAGATTAGCGAAAAGCAGTTGCTTAAGCTATGCAAAGGTGAACAAACCAGCATCCCAGACGTGTGGCAGCAGGAGGGAAGTACGCTGCTTTATGTATCAGACCAGTTGCATCAGCCCGGAATTTATACTTTAAAAAAGCAGGATAGTACGCTGGCTGCGCTGGCCTTTAATGATAACCGCAGCGAATCTGACATGAGCTATCTTACGTCATCTGCTTTAAAAGAATTTATGCCTAAGACAACCGCCTTAATTACAGGTGGTAATGCATCTTTAAAAGGTATTGTTACCGAAACAAATTTAGGTACACAATTATGGAAACTTTGTATAATTTTGGCATTGATTTTTCTGGCTGCCGAAATTTTGCTCATCAGGTACTTTAAACCCGATATGCAGGCTGCAAAGCAACCAGTTTAATCAACAAAAATCCTTAAAGCAGTGCTAATGAATTTGCTTATCAAATCTGCCACTATTCTTGATCCCGGATCACCTTTTCATCAACAAGTTGCCGATATTTTAATTAAAAACGGGATTATCTCCCACATTGCCGAAGATATTGAAGCCGATGCTGACCTGGTAGATGGCGAAGGTAAATATGTATCCCCCGGCTTTTTCGATCTTAACTGCAACATTGGCGAATTAGGTTTGGAAACCAAAGAGGATATGCGTACAGGTACCCGGGCAGCCGCCGCCGGCGGTTTTACCGGTGTGGCCATGATGCCAAACACCGTGCCGCCTGTACATTCAAAAGCCGAAATTGAGTACCTGCTTAACCGTGCAAAGGGCAACCTGGTAGATGTGTATCCTTTAGGAACCATATCGCACAAGCGCGAAGGAAAGGACCTGGCCGAAATGTATGATATGTACTTAAGCGGGGCCAAGGCCTTTACCGATGGTAACCGACCCGTACAGGATGCCGGCCTTATGGAGCGTGCGTTGTTATATGCCCAGGGATTTGACGCGCTGGTTTTCTCGTACCCCGAAGATACCGCTATAGCAGGTAAAGCAAAGGTGAACGAAGGTGAGATCAGCACGCTGCTGGGTATGAAAGGAATTCCTTCGCTTGCTGAGGAACTGATGATAGCCCGCGATCTTTACCTGGCCGAATACACGGTATCAAAAATACATTTCAGCACCATATCAACCGCCCGCTCTGTTGAGCTTATTCGCGAGGCTAAACGTAAAGGCCTGGAAGTTACCTGCGATGTGGCTGCTCATCATCTTGTCCTCACGGATGAGGCCCTGCTGGGCTTTGATAGTCAATATAAGGTAAAGCCTCCGCTACGTACCAAAGATGATGTTAAAGCGCTTATAAAAGGCCTAAATGATGGCACAATTGATGCCATTGTATCGCAGCATACCCCACACGAAATTGAGTTTAAGGATGTGGAGTTTGAGGTAGCTGAGTATGGTATAATCGGCTTCCAGACAACATTGGCGCTGGCCCTGCTATCAGGCTTGCCAGTTGAGTTATTGGTTGAGAAACTTTCCATCAACCCCAGGGAAATTTTAGGGGTGGAGGTGCCGGTAATAGCCGAAGGAGAAAAAGCCAACATAGTGCTTTTTGATATAAATGCAGCATGGGAATATAACAGCAAAAGCAACCTGTCTAAGTCGATAAATTCTCCCTTTGTGGGGCAGAACTTAAAGGGCAAAGTGCTGTTAACCTATAACAATCAACAAATACTTAAATAGAAAAACTATGATCGATCCAAAAATAGAAACGGCCTACCAGGCTGCCTTAGAGGCATTTTCTAAATATAATAGCTTTGATGCTACAGGACTAAACGCTGATTTCGGTGATGTTTTCGCATCAGACGAAGATTTTTTAACCAAAGTGGATGCTTTGGACGAAGTGTTTGATAATAATCCCCAGGTTGAGGTACTTCGCGAGGTATTTTTTGATTTACTGCTGATCAATTTCTTCAGTGCCGATGTAAAGAAACTGGAAGAGGATTACCTGGATACCCCTGAATGGGAAGACATTGAAGAACAAACGCTTGATCGTGGCACCGAGCTGCTGAACCTGCTATTGTACCTTAACGAATGCGAAGACGAAGATATTGAACCAGAACTTGAAGACTACCTTAAAGAGTTTTTATTGGTTGATGAGGACGAGTTTCAGGATGAATACCGTATTTACGAACCCGTTATTGCCAACCAGATCCTGATGGAAAGCCCGGTTGAAGAAATAGCCAATGTAGCTAACAGCTTGCCGGAAGACTCTGAACTTGTCGAACTATTTTACCCAATGATGTGCTTTTTCCAGAACACCGATCCATCGCCCGAAGCAAAAGCGGTAATAGCCGAAAACGCTTTGGAAAAAGATTTTGACATGGCTGTTTTAGAGATATTGGTTAATTTTCAATAGGCTTTAAACCCATTAATTAATTGTTATATGAATGAAGAGATTGATAGAAAGATAAAAAAACAAGGACTTATTAAGGGTTTGTTATTAGGAGGTATTTTATCTGTACTGAGCGTCCTTTTTTTTTACTTTATGATTTTGATTGCAAAATCGGCTGTTACTATAACTATTGGCTCGGTGTTGTTTACATATATCCTGCCAATTGGTATATCAATTTTATTTTGCAATGCTCTTAGGAAAAAGATTGGTGGTTTTTGGAGCTTAAGACAAGCCACCACCGGGATTTTTATAATGTTTTTTGCATCGTACTTAGTTGTATATATAGTAAAAGACCAGGTGTTTGCAAAAATAATTGAACCTGATATGGCTCATAAAACGGAAGCCGCGATGCTCAATGCACTTAATAAATTAAAAGCCAGTAACCCGGAAAGTAAAAAAGAGGCAGATGCAAAAATAGCTGAGATGCAAAAGGCATTTGAGGGTGAAAAAAGTATCACCATAGGTCAGCAAATTCAGGCATTAGCAATCAGTATTATATTTTTATTTGTTTTATCAATCGTCTTCGCTGCTTTTTTTAAGAACGAGAAGCAAACACAGTCCATCGCTTGATAAGCCCATCATTATAAGTTTGTTGACCTCATATTGCGGGCCTTTTCTGAAAAGAAAGGGCCTGTTTTTATTCATAAAAATGGTGCAAAAAAGCTTTATCCAAACGCGGGGCATAAATAAACATCCTTAGGTATAGCTGATTTATGAAATATTAGTTAATTTAGTTAAATAAAAAACCTAAAATCATGACAGTAAAAAAAGCAAGTCCATCACAACCCGCAATCAAATGGGCATTAATCGGCCTGGTTACATCAATTATAATTACCTACGCCTTTCAGTTTCTTAATGTCGATCCTAATTCTTCTGTTAAATACCTCAGTTTGCTGCCTTTTATTGCTTTTCTGTTTTTAACACAAAAGGAGTACCGTGACAATCTTGGTGGTTTTATGACCTTTGGTGAAGGTTTTTTATCGGGCTTTTTATATGCTGTTTTCACAGGCGTATTATCGGCCATATTTACTTACCTGTACTATGCAATCCTAAGCCCCGAAATGGTTGAAAAAACGATTGCAGGTACACAAGCACAACTGGAAGCAAAAAATATGTCCCAGGATCAAATAGATTCAGCTATGAACATAACCCGCAAATATTTTGCGGTTTTTGGCGCTGTAGGGGCTGTTTTTATTTCGGCAATTATGGGAGTTGTTATAGCCCTTATTGGTGCGGCTATATTTAAAAAAGAACGTTCACCACTTGATGTAGCCGGTTATGCTGATTCGCAACCGGCAGCAGACCCTGCTGTTTAATATAAAATGATCTTACAATATTTTAGGCCCTTTCTGATAAGACAGGGCCTTTTTTATATCAATGATTTTTATGTAAAATGCCTTGAAAATACCCCACCGTTGGTACACCTTTAACATACCTTACGTGCACCTTTAGATCACCTTAGTAATACTTGTTTATGTACTTTTAAATAACCTTTTATAATCTCCTGTTTTTAATTAAGTATTTTATAATAAGAGTTTTGTGTCGGTATGTAAACTCTTTTTTGTAAAAGAAAGCCGGAAATTATTCTTCGGGAGAAACCAGGATGTCAGTTTGTATACAAAGAAAAAAAATATAAAAAACAGTCAGTGAATGGTGCGAAAGGATTTTAAATACCGGGTTAACTATGCTGAGGGAATTGATGCAAACAAAACAGCCCGAAAGATAATCTCCCGGGCTGTTTAATATGTAGTAAGAAGCTTTTACTTCTTCATTACCTGTTTCACAATATCATTGCCAAAAACAAATACCATCAGCGTAACCAGTATCACAAAACCTACTATCTGGGCGCGCTCCAGGAACTTATCGCTTAACGGCTTACCCTTTATCATCTCCACGATGAGAAATACGGCATGGCCACCATCCAGCGCCGGGATGGGCAACAGGTTCATTAGGGCTAATACCATTGATAAAAAGCCTACCAGGCTCCAGAAGTGAACCCAATCTATAGTGCTGCCAAACAGGTTGGCAATTGCAACCGGACCGCTTACTGCTTTGTTAAACTTTACATCGCCCTTAAAAATTTTGCCTAAACCTTTGGCGTTATCGGTAAAGGTGCTTATTGCTCTTGATGCGCCTATTGGTAAGGATGCGAAGAAACCATATTTAATAGTTCTTATCTCGGGGAGGTCGTTTTTAGATGGATAGAAACCCAATGTGCCGTCATTGCCTAACTGGGCTTTTATCACCATAGGGTTACTATTACGTTTTATAGTCAAATCAACCAGCTTACCTTTGTTTTTTTGAAGTTCAGGTTTTACCTGGTCATAAAAAGCAATAGGTACGTTATTAATGGCAACAATGCTATCACCTTTAAGCAATCCTGATTTTCGTGCTGCTCCATTTGGAGATAACGAATCAACTACAAACTTCATCCTTGGCACACGGCTTATAAACTCTTCAATGCCGTTATCGCTCAGGTCATTTAATATGGTGTGCGGTACAGTTACACTTAACGTTTGAGTACCGCGTAGAACGGTAAAAACTGTGTTTTCAAGTAATACTTTAGGGCTGGTAAGGTCGTCAAAACGCACAACAGCTTTGCCGTTAACTGCGGTGATCTTATCGCCAGCCATTAAACCGATTTTTTTACCAACTACACCGGGTACAATACCGTATTTGGCACTTGAGTTTGGTATATAACTTTCGCCGAAACGCATAGTCAGAATCCAGAATATCAGGATACCCAGGATAACGTTCACGGTAACACCACCAAGCATTACAATTAAACGCTGCCAGGCCGGTTTTGAACGGAACTCCCAGGGTTGCGGCGGGCCGGCCAGTTGGTCGGTATCCATTGATTCATCTATCATACCGGCAATTTTAACATAACCACCCAAAGGCAGCCAGCCAATACCATATTCAACACCTTTATATGTAAATTTAAACAGGCTTATGTTCCATGCATCAAAAAACAGGTAAAACTTCTCTACTTTAATCCCAAAGGCACGTGCCGCTAAAAAATGACCCAACTCATGCAGGATTATTAAAATTGAAAGGCCCAGTACAAGCTGGCCCACCATTATCACTATACTCATTAATTTATATTTATCTATTTAATAGTGTATTGCCTTTAACGGCAATTTTTGTATAAAATTTTGCGCAAAGATGCGTGTTTCTTCGTCAGTATTCAAATAGTCGGTTAAGGTGGGCTGCGCTATATGCTTTATATGCTGCATGCATTCCTCAATAAGGTTGCTCATAGCTAAAAAACCAATGCTATTGTTGAGGAAACCAGCCACGGCTATTTCATTGGCTGCATTAATAATACAAGGCATGTTTCCACCTTGTTTTAAGGCCTGGTACGCTAAATTAAGATTACGAAAAGTTTCCAGGTCTGGTTTTTCAAAAGTAAGATTAGGATAATCGGTAAAGCTAAAGCGTTTAAAATCGTTTTGGATCCGGTCGGGATAGGTAAGCGCGTATTGAATAGGCAACTTCATATCCGGCAAACCCATTTGTGCTTTGATTGATCCGTCTTTGAACTGCACCATCGAGTGGATGATTGACTGCGGATGAACAATTACATCTATCTGGTCGGCGTCTATRTCAAAAAGCCATTTGGCTTCTATTACCTCGAGGCCCTTATTCATAAGCGATGCCGAATCGATAGTGATTTTGGCGCCCATTACCCAGTTGGGGTGTTTAAGCGCGTCCTCGCGGGTTACATCTGCCAAAAAATCAACCCCACGACCCCGGAATGGCCCCCCAGAAGCGGTGATGATCAACTTTTCGATAGGATTAGCTTCTTCACCGGCAAGGCATTGAAATATAGCCGAATGTTCTGAATCAACAGGAAGGATTTTTACACCATGTTGTTTGGCAAGGGCTGTTACAATTTCGCCGGCTACAACCAGTGTTTCTTTATTGGCAAGGGCAATATCCTTGCCCGATTTAATGGCGGCAATAGTAGGCTCCAGCCCGGCAAAGCCAACCATTGCAGTAAGCACTATAGCAATATCCGGATGGGTAACCGTATCAATAATGGCCTGGTGTCCGGCAAGCACCTTTGTTGGCTGGTGGGCCAGTGCTTCTTTTACCTGCAGGTATTTACTTTGATCGCATATTATAGCATACTCAGGCTCAAATTCAATGGCCTGGCTAATGAGCAGATCGGCATTGGAATGTGCGGTAAGTAAAAAAGCCCTGAACAGGTTACTGTTACCCTTTATAACCTGGAGGGTTTGCGTACCTATACTGCCTGTTGAGCCAAGTATGGCAATGTTTTTTATCTGATTACTCAATGAAGCTTTAATATTTAAAATCGTCTTTGCTTCGTTCCTCGCACTGACGGGTGGTATTTTTTATTTGCTAATATACTCTTTTAATCCATCAGCTATCTTCCTGTCATTTGATAGCCGTGGCACTTTATTCTGTCCCCCAAGTTTACCTTCCGAACGCATGTAATTAATGAACGCGTCTTTTTGCAGGCTTTGGATGATCAAAGGTTGTAAAATGTTACCTTCCATCAGGTCAAAATAGTAAATATTTTTCTTTTGCAGGGCTTTATCTACTTTTATGGCAAATGCCTGAAGATTGGAAGGTGGTGTACCAAACTCCACAAACCACTCATGATAGGGGAGCTGCCCTGCAGGCGGGTTAACCTGTGGCGCTACCGTGAACTCAATTACATCAACACCTTCTTGTTTAGCTACGCTCATTAAGGCATGCTCAACCTCTTCACCAATCACATGCTCGCCAAATGCCGAGATATAATGTTTGATGCGGCCTGTTACGATGATCTTATACGGGTTTTTGGAAATGAATTTAATGGTATCGCCCAAACTGTAGCCCCACAAACCGGCGCTTGTATTCATGATAAGGGCGTAATTTTTTTCCAGTTCTACATCTTTAATGTTGATACGTGTAGGGTATTCATTAAAATATTCTTCGGATGGAATGAATTCGTAAAATATCCCCGAATCGACCAATAACAGCAATCCTTTTTCTTTCTGCGAATCCTGGAAAGCAATGAAGCCTTCCGATGCAGGATAAGTTTCGATGGAATCGATTTTAAATCCGATGCTTTCTTCCATCCGGGCTCTGTACGGCTCGTAGTTTACTCCGCCATGAACGTAAAGTTTAAAATTGGGAAAGATCTCTTTCACCTTTTTGCCCCCGGATTTTGCCGAAAGCCTGTCGAAATACATCTGACACCAGGGTGGGATGCCCGATATAAGGCGCATATCCTGGTTAAAGGTTTCTTCAACAATGGCATCAACTTTTTGCTCCCAATCCTCAATACAATTGGTATCATAAGCTGGTAAGCGATTTTTTTGCAGGTAGGCTGGCACATGATGAGCTACAATACCCGAAAGCCTGCCGGTTGAAACACCGTTTTTTTCTGCCAGTACAGGGCTCCCCTGTAAAAATATCATTTTACCATCCACAAAATCGGCATTGCCGGTTTCGTGAATGTAGCTGAGCAGGGCATTGCGGGCAGCCTTGATATGCTGTGGCATACTTTCTTTTGATATCGGGATATATTTAACACCCGATGTAGTGCCCGATGTTTTGGCAAGATAGGCTGGTTTACCCGGCCATAATACGTTTTCTTCGCCGTTTACAACCCTATCTATGTAAGGGCGCAGGTCCTCATAATCATGGATAGGTACGTTTCTTTTAAAATCTTCGTAATTGTTAATCTGCGAAAAATTGTGCGCCTTGCCAAAAGCAGTATCTTTTGCCTGGAATACCAGGTTGCTGAATGTTTTTTGCTGCAATGCGGGCGCGTTTGTACGTATATAGTTAAGCTCCCTGTTTACAAGGGCCGCAAATACTTTGCTCAATACAGATTTTAAACCCATTGTTTAATTGGTTTCGGCAATGTCGTCATCTACATCCAGGTGGCTGTAAACTAATTTACGGTAAGTAACCATAATTATTACCTGTATAAAAGGAAAAGTAAGAATGAACCAGCAATAAAATGCCAGCCTGAAAATAAACCCTCCTTTTTCATCTAAGCCGGTTAGATTAATAATAAGGAACACCGGGATCAGCGCTAAAATCAATATGCCCATTATGATGGCAAATATGCCAAGCGTTTTAAAAAAATTATCTTTAGTTATTTCAAAGCTTTGTCTAAGGGATTCTATTGGTGAAGAGTCATCATCCACAATAAAACAAATACAAAAGATACTCCGCAGGCTGATGTAAAGGATCAAAAGCAGTTCAATGGTTTGAAAGATGCTTTCGAAACCCAAAGTACGCTCGGCCAATAAATAAAAGAAAAATAACACCGCAACCAGCAAGGCTGTTAATAAACCAATGATCACAAAGTTGAAGGTCATCCTAAGTGAAGGCAGGATGTCTTTAAACTCAAATTCATAGTATTCCCTATCCATTAAGGTTAGTATCAGCTTATAAAAGCTTAAACCTATATAGCATTGTATTATAAGTTGAACAAATATGAAAATGAATTTGGTTAAAAAATCATTTTCGAGCAGGATAAATGCTTTAATAAAATCTACACCCTCATTAATAAACAACGAAATAACCGAGTATACTACCAAAAGGGCAAAATTTTTCTTTAATACATTCCATGCAGTTTTAATGGTTTCCGCAACAGAAAAAGTGTGGTACATAGGTGGTTATGATCTGTTTAAAATTACCCGCTTCCAAAAATCCTGCATAAATCCTATCCCGTAGGCTGTAAGTTGAGTGAAGGCCGCAATAATGCTCAAAAATGCAATTTTTGCTGATTTGTTTTTCCACCAAGCGTGAAAAAATATTAACAAAATAATAACTGCCAGTATAAAGTTCCCCAACCCGGCTATTTGCCAGCCAAGCAGGTTAAAAATTAACGTAAAAATAATGAAGAGCGTAAAAGCTGCCGGAAAAAAATGCACCGCCTTTAATTCCCTGGGGAAAAATTTATAAATGTTGATGCGCGCTCTTCCAAAAAAATGCAGTTGCTTAAAAAACTGGATAAAATTGGTCCGCCTTTTATGGAAAACAATAGCATCCGGTATCAGCCCGATCCTGAATCCCATAGAATGGATGCGGATGCTGTACTCAATATCCTCGCCGAGGCGTGTTATGATAAAACCACCGGCCTTTTCCCATACCTGTCTTGATACCCCCATATTAAAGCTGCGCGGGTGAAACTGGCCGATCCCATTTTTATTACCGCGTATGCCGCCGGTAGTAAAAGGGGAGGTCATGGAGTAGCTGATAGCTTTTTGCGTTGGTGTAAATGAAGCATGTGCGCCATCCGGGCCACCGTAAGCATCTAAATAATTTGAGGCTAAAGAATTGTTCACTATCTGCAAGTAATCAGCCGGGATTAAACAATCCGAATCGAATATAACAAAGTAATCGCCCTTAGCCCGCTCAAAACCAAAGTTGCGGGTAAAGCCCTGGCCCTCGTTGGCTTTTTTAAAGTACCGAACATCAAGTTTATCGGCAAAGCTGTTTACAATAGCTTCGGCATCGTTAACAGAGCCATCTTCTATCACCAAAACCTCAAAATTCCGGTACGTTTGCAGTACAAGGGTATCCAGCAGCTCTTTAATCTCCTGCGGGCGGTTATATAATGGAATGATGATGGAAAAAAACATGCCTTTTTTTTAGATATGAGATATGAGATGTGAGATTTGAGATCAAGACTGCTTATTTTTTGTCTCATATCTCAAATCTCACGTCTCATATCTGTTTAAATAACTTCCTCTACCTGGTAATGATTGCGTTCGCTTGAATTACGGGAAACCAGTTCGGCAACAAAGCCGGTTAAAAATAGTTGGGAGCCTAAAATGATGGCTACAAGCGCTATGTAAAACATTGGGCTGTCGGTTACATCTCTATACTTTTCGCCGTGAGCTATCAGGTAAAGTTTATCACTTATCATCCAAATAGCTATCGCAAGCCCCGTAAAGAAGCTTAGTGTTCCCATGGTGCCAAAAAAGTGCATTGGGCGCTTGCCAAACTTGCCTACAAAAAATATGGAGAGCAGATCAAGGAAACCGTTAACAAAGCGGCTCATGCCAAACTTCGTCTTGCCATATTTGCGGGCCCGGTGTTCAACCACCTGTTCGCCAATTTTGGTGAAACCTGCCCATTTGGCCAATACCGGTATATATCGGTGCATTTCGCCATACACTTCAATATTTTTAACAACCACACTGCGATAAGCTTTTAAACCGCAGTTAAAATCATGCAGGTTATCAATTCCGCTCATTTTACGGGTGGCGGCGTTAAACAACCGGGTTGGTATAGTTTTGCTTAGCGGATCGTAACGTTTTGCTTTCCAGCCAGATACCAGGTCGTATTTTTCTTCAACAATACGGCGATAAAGCTCCGGAATCTCGTCAGGGCTGTCCTGCAGGTCGGCATCCATAGTGATCACCACATTGCCCCTGGTAGCCTCAAAACCCTTATTTAAAGCAGCCGATTTGCCATAATTACGCCTGAATTTTATCCCTTTTATAAAGGGATTGTTGAGGCTTAACTTCCTGATCATTTCCCAGGAACCATCCTTACTGCCGTCATCAATCAATATGATCTCGTAAGTAAAACGGTTATCATCCATCACACGGCTTATCCATGAGGTAAGCTCGGGCAATGATTCTATTTCGTCATAAAGCGGTACTACAACTGATATATCCATTTAGTCGGGATGCAATGTTGGGCTGAAATAAAGTTTGCCCGCAATCATCCGCAAAAATATAAAAAATAGGTAATGGTTTGTACATTGATTTTTGCCTCTCCTAAATCCTTTCTAAAGATAGCCTCACCCAACTCTCTCCAAAGGAGAGGGCTTTATTACTGTTAAATCTTGCAAATCATAACTCCACTCCAAAAGTGAGGATTTATGTGAGGCTTTTTATACTATGTAACTCCTCTATTACGTTAAAAGCACTTGAAAATATTTTTATAACTTGCCCTTCACTATAAATAAAACCCCTATGAAATTTAATAAAGCAATCCTATTTGTGCTTTTGTGTACTTATGCGGTATTAAGCTATGCGCAAAACGGCGATCAGCAGGGTGTAAAGTACGATCAGCATAAAGTGTTTAGCCCTTTATTTTATCCCCAAAAAGGTAATGAATTCAGGAACGCAGGCGGGGCGCCTGGTTCAAAATACTGGCAAAACCGGGCCGATTATAAACTCAATGTTACGTTGGATACGGCAAAGCACCGTATTGATGGTACTGCTGTTATTACCTATACTAATAACAGCCCGGATGCGTTGACATTTTTATGGCTGCAGGACGATCAAAATATTTACCGGGAGGATTCAAGGGCAGAAGCTGCGAGTGGTCTTAACGGTGGCCGCTTTGCTAACAAAAGCTACACCCGGGGCGATGAAATAAAAGCTATCTATATTATCAAAAACGGCAAAACCGAAAAGGCCGATTACCTGGTGACAGATACGCGCCTGCAAATTAAACTCAAAGACTCACTTAAAGCGACCGGCGGCAAGTTGCAGATAAAAATAGAATATGGTTTTGAGATTCCACAATATGGTACCGACCGCATGGGCCGCCTGCAAACCAAAAACGGGTGGATATACCAGCTGGCGCAATGGTACCCGCGCATGGAGGTTTATGACGACGTAAGCGGATGGAATACCTTGCCATACCTTGGCGCAGGCGAGTTTTACCTGGAGTATGGCAATTTTGATTACACCATTACCGCGCCGGCCGGTTTAATAATAACAGGATCTGGCGAGTTGCTTAATCCGTCGGAGGTTTATTCGCCATCAACCATTACCCGGCTTGCTGCTGCCCGCAATAGCGATAAAACGGTAATGATTAGGGATGAGACTGATATTTTGCGTGGTAACGATCATACTAAAAAGCCGGCGTTAACCTGGCATTTTGCCTGCAAAAATGCCCGCGATATAGCCTGGGCAGCTTCAAAAGCATTTATATGGGATGCAGCCCGTATTAATCTGCCCAGCGGTAAAAAGGCGCTGGCGCAATCTGTATACCCTGCAGAGGCAAAAGGGAGCAATGCCTGGAGCCGTTCAACAGAATATGTAAAAGCGGCCATTGAACTATATTCAAACCAGTGGTTTGAGTATACTTATCCCGTGGCGACTAACGTTGCCGGTACTGTTGGCGGTATGGAATACCCTGGAATTGTTTTCTGCGGATCGGAGAATAAAGCCGGGAGCTTATGGGAAGTTACTAACCACGAGTTTGGGCACAACTGGTTCCCGATGATAGTAGGCTCAAATGAGCGTAAATATGCTTGGATGGACGAAGGTTTTAATACCTTTTTAAATAACGTGGATACCCGTGTTTTTAATAAAGGCGAATATTATGAGGTAACAGATCAGCAAAAAGCAGCTTCTGGTTTGTTTAGCGCCGATGCAGAACCGATTATGAATATCCCCGATGTTTTACAGGAGAATTTTTTAGGTGTGGCGGCCTATGAAAAACCGGCTTTGGGTTTAACCATTTTGCGCGAACAGATCCTGGGCGAACAGCGATTTGATTATGCCTTTCGCACCTATATTAAACGCTGGGCCTTTAAGCATCCAACACCATGGGATTTTTTCCATACCATGGATAATGCCGCAGGCGAAGACCTGAGCTGGTTTTGGAACGAGTGGTTTTTTACCACCTGGAAGCTTGACCAGGGCATAAGCGCCATTAATTATCCTGATGGGGATGCCTCTAAAGGAGCATTTATCACCATTGAGAACCTGGAAGAAATGGCCTTGCCGGTTACCATCAGTATAAAAGAAGAAAACGGTAAAACAGGTATTGTAAAGCTGCCTGCCGAAATATGGCAACGCGGCGGAGTATGGACATTCCCTTATAAATCAACTTCGAAGATAATTGTTGCGACCATTGATCCTGATCATAAGTTGCCCGATGTAAATACCGAAAATAATTCGTTTAGCGGTTTACCTATACCAAAAGGAGTAACGGCGGCCAGTGTTATAAAAAACTATCTTGATGCTATTGGCGGTGCTGATAAACTGAAAAATATAAAGGACCTGCAAATATCATCAACGGCAAGTGTACAGGGTTCTGAGGTGCAAATGGTTACAAGATATCGCACACCGGGAATGTTTTTTCAACAAATCACCGTACCATCATACAGTAACCTGGTGCTTAGTCATATTTTGGTGAATGATAATAACATAAGCGTAAAACAGGTAAACCGTGATGTTCCTTTAGATGATGTAGCCAAAAAACTGGTAAAAGAAAAAAGTAAACCATTCCCCGAACTTGATTATCAAAATAACGGCAATGCTATGGTACTTGATTCAACCCTTAAGGTTGTAAATAATGAGATGGCTTATGAAATTGACATAAATATCGCCGATGGCGCCGTGATCAGGAATTTTTATGATCAAAAAACCGGGTTGAAAGTTAAGCAGGTGGTGGATGGCCCGGTAAATTCAATTATTGAATGGGGCGATTATGAAGGTATAAACGGAGGAGTGAAGGTGCCATTTATTATAAAAACAGTTGTACTGGGCCACCCTGCCGATTTTAAGGTTAAGGAAACCGCCGTGAATAGTAATATGCCGGCTGTGTCATTTCAGTAATTATTTCATCAATATTTTTATATTTAGGGCGCTGGTATTTAATATCGGCGCTTTTTTTAATTTGAATATGAAGAAAATTTTACTTGCTTTAATAATTTCAGTTGCTTTCGTTAATCCGGGTTTAGCAAAGCCTGATACCACGTTGTATTATATGAAAAACGTATCAGGAGTAAATAGTTCAAATGATTCCGAAAATGCTGTTCCGGCTGATGGTAAAGATGATGCTACTTTGATAAGGGCAATTATATCGCCAAATTTTGTAGAAGACAGCCTCTATACCGTATATGATTATTATTTAAATGGAAAAATAAAGTTTACCGGCAAGTCAAAATGGAAAAGTTACGATTTAAGTTTAGAGGGGACAAGCGTAGAATTTTTTAAAAATGGACACAAAAGAAGGATCTGTACCTTTGATAAAGGTGTAAAAAAAGGAGATATACTTACGTATTTTCCTAATGGCGCACTCAATACCATAAAGACTATTCCCGAGGTTGATAGAAGTAATTACGAAGGTATCTTTCGGCAGATCAAGACCGAAACTCAAATGAAGAGTTATAATAACTTTATGGATTCTTTAAACAGGATTGTTTTAAAGCAATGCCAGGATTCAACCGGGAAAATTTTGGCCGAAAATGGCAGCGGAAAATGGATTGAGTACCAAAACGACTATAGAAACCCATTTGCCGAGGGGGAAGTGAAAAATGGTTTTGAAGATGGCGAATGGCATGGACAGCTCAACGATACAATTAATTATACCTGTAAATATAGTAAGGGGAGCTTAAAGCAAGGTAAAAGCATTAGTACTACGGGTAAAATATACGCTTTTACCGAAATTTTAAGTTTACCTGAATTTCCTGGCGGGGTTGAAAAGTTGTCTGCCTATTTTGGCAAAACGCTACACTATACTCCGGATGCCCGTGAAAAGAGGATACAGGGCAGGGTAATATTGCGTTTTGTTATTCACAAGGACGGTTCATTAGCGAATATTGAAATTATACGAAACCTCTGGCCAAGCTTAGATGCCGAAGCATTAAATGCTTTGAAGACCTCTCCAAATTGGCTGCCCGGATATAGGTATGGTGTCAAAACAGATATAGTTTACTCGATACCAGTAAGTTTTACGCTGGCTTATGATAACTGATCCACCGATTAATCCAACCCTAAAACCTTACTCGTCCGTTTACGCGTGGCTACACTCAACGCTTCATCATTGGCTAATGATAGCCCGTACGATGGGATCATCAGCTTCAGTTTTTCCTGCCATGCGACTGTTTTTACATGTGTTTTAAAACAACGCTCAATCAGGTGTACCATAATAGGCACAGATGTTGACGCGCCCGGTGAAGCGCCCAACAATGCCGAAATGCTGCCATCTGCCGATGTTACTACTTCGGTACCAAATTCCAGTACGCCGGTATGTTTGGCGTCTTTTTTAATTACCTGTACGCGCTGGCCGGCTATGTCCAACGTCCAGTCTTCGGCTTTGGCAGTTGGCAGGTATTCCTGCAGGGCTTTAAGCCTGTCGGCCGGCGATTGCATTACCTGGCTAATTAAGTATTTGGTTAAAGGCCAGTTATCGCGCCCTACGGCAAGCAATGGGAGTATATTATTTAGTTTAATAGTGCAGAACAAATCAAGTAGCGAACCTTTTTTTAAAAAACGGGTAGAGAAACCTGCATACGGACCGAATAGCAACTCACGTTTGCCATCTATCATCCGGGTATCCAGGTGCGGTACCGACATTGGCGGCGAACCTACCGATGCCTTGCCATAAACCTTGGCTTCATGACGTTTAATAACATCGGGGTTATTACACACCAGCCATTGCCCGCTTACCGGGAAACCGCCAAAACCCTTGCTCTCCTGGATGCCCGATTTTTGCAGCAGGGGCAAAGCGCCGCCACCCGCACCAACAAATACAAATTTGGCGTTCAGCTTTCTTTTTTGGCCGCTGGTTTTATCTTTTACGGTAACCAGCCAGCTACCATCTTTATTGCGTTTCAGGTTGCTTACATCGTGGTTTAGATGCAGACTTACGCCAGGTTTTTGTTTAAGGTTATTTATTAAGCCACTGGTTAAGCTGCCAAAGTTTACATCGGTACCAATATCCATAAAAGTAGCAGATACCTCTTCATGCTCATCACGGCCGTCCATTACCAAAGGAATCCATTTTTTTATCTGCGCCTTATCCTCAGAGTATTCCATCCCCTTAAAAAAGTGATGTTTAACAAGGGCTTGCTGGCGTTTTTTAAGATAATTTACATTATCGCGCCCCCAAACAAAGCTCATGTGCGGTACTTTGCGAATGAAGCTTTGTGGCGATGCTATATATTTTTTATCGATGAGGTAAGTCCAGAATTCTTTGGTGATCTCAAATTGCTCGGCAATTTTGATAGCCTTTTTAATTTCTACTGTACCATCAGGGAGTTCGGGCGTATAATTCAGCTCGCAGAAGGCGGAGTGCCCGGTACCTGCATTATTCATCGGGGCCGAACTTTCTGCTGCGATGACATCCAGGCGTTCAAAAATTTCGATGGTTAAATTTGGTTGCAGTTCTTTAAGCATTACACCCAGTGTGGCGCTCATAATGCCCGCGCCTATTAAAACTACATCAACCGTTGTGCCCGAAACTTTTTCGTTATTAGTCATCTTATTATGATACCTTGTAACAGGTATTTTGAAATTAAATACACCAGTTTATAACCTGATTTTTGCCAAATTGTTATGTTAACAATCTCCTGTCGGATTTATTTACGGCAGGGGGAAATTAAATCGGACAATTTTAAGGATTTTTTAGACAAAACAGGCTTTAAACTGTCCGAAAATTGCAATAAACCATGTTTAAATTTAAACAGACAGGTTTTTGTACAAATTACCACAGCTGTATTTATGATTAATTAACACAAAAAGGCTGAAAAGTTGTATATAAATTAATCTACCATTGTAAAACCAATTATGAGTCGAATTAAGTTAAATGCCTGGTTTTTTATGTTGATAGCGGGCTCAATTATAACCGCCKGTGGTCAGCCTAAAACTAAACCTCAGCCTGTTTCAAAAGATATTTCAAAAACTGCAATACAGGTAGCGGGTAAAAAAGATAGCGTGTTTAATAATCCACAAAAAAACTATGGTACAGCAACTGTTCCCGATCCCTGCGTAAAATGCCTGCTACAGGTAATACAGGAAAGTAAAAGCTTTAAAGATAATGCAGGCAGTTTATCATCAAGGGATATAAATTATACCGTTAATTGGGTGAAAGCATCAGATCCAGCTTTAAAGCCCGATACCAGTAACAGTACTAATGCTATACGTGTTGACGTAAAGAGAATAGAAGAGGGTGAAGACAAAATGCTTCTTTCATATGTATATAATAATGCTGAGGGTACTATGTACGTCATCAATAACCAAAACAGGCCGGAGCATGCTGTATCAAGCATTACCCCCGAATTGTTGAAACAAATCCGCAACAGCTGTTACTGGGGTGTGGCTTCGGGGAAGTGAGATTATTAGATGTGCAAATATGCAGATTACAGATGTGCAGATGATTTTTTGATGTTCTGATCTGAAACTCAATCCAAAATATCCGATGAATCTGTTTAATCCCGGTTCAGACGAAAAAAAGCAATAAAAAAGCGATGAGTACAAACCCATCGCTATAATTCTATAATTTTCACTGGCAACCCGCCATCCGCAACAGCTTAAGTTGTGTAACCCAGAATCTTTAACACCTGCTTGCTGTTCTGTTCCTCGCCGAAAACCTCGAAGTTGAATGTTTCGTCGCGGTTGCGGCGGATGATCACATGCTTGGGTGATGGCAGCAGGCAGTGGTGTATGCCACCGTAGCCACTTAATACTTCCTGGTAAGCGCCTGTGTTGAAAAAGCCCAGGTATTGTACCTTACGGGTTTTAGGCATAAATACGCTGTTCATGTGCGCTTCCTGGTTGTAATAATCCTGGCCATCGCAAGTAATGCCGCCAAGGTTTACGCGCTCATATTCGCTGTCCCAGTTGTTAACCGGCAACAGGATATATTTCTGGTTCAAAGCCCAAACATCGGGCAGGTTGGTGATGAATGATCCATCAAGCATCAGCCAGCGCTCACGGTCGTTTTGTTGTTTACGGCCCAGTACTTTGTATAAAATGCCMGAAGCTTCTGCAACTGTATACTTACCAAACTCGGTAATGATATCCGGTTCCATGGTATCGTGCTCTGCACAGATCTCTTTAATCCGGCTCACAATTTCGTTGATCATGTACTCATAATCAAAATCGAAAACCAATGAATCTTTAAACGGCATACCGCCGCCAATATCAAGCGTATCAAGTGCCGGGTTTACTTTTTTAAATTTACAATAAAGTGTTACATACTTTTCCAGCTCGTTCCAGTAATATGGCGTATCAGAGATCCCTGAATTGATAAAGAAGTGCAACAACTTCACCTGGAAGTTGGGGTTGTCCTCTATTTTATTATGATAAAAATCGATGACATCCTCCATCCGTACCCCCAAACGCGAAGTGTAAAATTGAGAGTCGGGCTGCTCTTCAGCAGCTATACGGATGCCCAGGTTACAAGGGGTGTCCATCTCAATTTCATCATCATAAAGGTTAAACTCTTCCTTATTATCCAATACCGGGATGATGTTTTTAAAGCCATCATGCAGCATATCAATAATATAGGTTTTGTACTGGAAGGTTTTAAAGCCATTGCAAATTACCGTTACATCCTTGTTCACGGATCCCTTTTTTTCAAGAGCATCAATCATCGGCATATCAAAAGCTGATGATGTTTCCAGGTGGATCTCGTTTTTAAGAGCCTCTTCAACAATATGTTTAAAGTGCGAGCTTTTAGTACAATAACAGTATTTATAGCTGCCGCGGTAATTATTTTTAATAATAGCCTGCTGGAATAACAGCTTTGCCTGCTGTATCTTTTTAGATATCATGGGCAGATAGGTGAAGCGCAGGGGGGTACCGTACGTTTCAATCATCTCCATCAAATTAAGGTCCTGAAAGTATAGTTCATCGTCGATGATCTCAAAACCATCCTGGGGGAAACCTACACTTAAATCAAGAAATTCCTGGTAACTCTGCATCCTTAAAAAATTTGGGGCAAAAATGTGATTTTTAAACGGAATAAACCGCTATTTGTTGGGATAAAATTTATAGTTTGAATGTAATTTGTTTACTACGCAGATAACTGTCTGCTTTTATATGGGATGTCTTTTACTTGCGTATATCATTTTGGCTCTGTCATAATAGCTTTCCGTAAATTTTGGCTTTGCGCTAAATTGGTCAAATATGGTTTTGAGATATATCACTTGATTATTTCTGTAATACATAGTTGATGTTTCGGGATGTGGCACATTAATCATCTTAGATATCCGTTTTATAACTGTTTTACTTAAAGAATCAGCATAAAAGACATACTCTTCTATAGTTCCGCCGTTTGTCATTTCACCAACCATATCATTAACCATTAAAAGTTTAATTGAATCCACCCTGTGCACATACTGATCAATTTCTTTTAATTTAAGTCTTAGGGAATAATCTAATTTGACCTTGGCAGCATCTGTAGCTATTTGGCAAAGTCCATCAGAATTTAAACAAATGAAAAGAATTATACTCAATAGTAAAGCTTTCATTATGTGTATTTAATGATGAAAATAATTAAAAATCAATTTGAACCAACAGGCAAATGCACCTCGGCCATCATGCACCTGGCACTGCCGCCTCCATTGGTTTCAATAGTGTTGATATCAGCATAAACCAACCTGCCATATTTTTCCAGTGTAGATTTTTGATCTCCATCCAATGCATCAAAAGCGTTTTTCGACATTACAATCAGCGTTTCGCCTTTATTGTTTTTCACTTCCAGCATATTACCCGCAAACTGGTTCATTTGTTCAAAGCTGATAGTAATCACTTCTTTTTGGGATGACTTGAGTGATTCTAAAACCGTAATACGTTCATGCGGGTTTGGAATACTATCGGCACATATTACAGCAAATTGGCTGCCCACGCACATCAATACATTGGTATGGTAAATGGCTTTACCATGCTTGTCGGCCGCGTCAAAGCTGATGGCCTTGTAGCCGGCCTGCTCACAAAACAAATCCAATACCTGTTTATCAGTACGCGGCGACAAGCAGGCGTAGGCGATTTTATTTTCCCTATCCAGCACCATGCTGCCCGTGCCTTCCAAAAAACGGTGATCTGCCTCAAAGCGACTAAGATCTATTACATGGGCAACTTTAAATTTGTCTTCAAGGGTGGCTATAATATCTTCCCGCCGTTCCAGTCTTCGGTTTTCTGCCTGCATGGGGTACAGGAAAACGGTGCCGTCATTATGGAATGATACCCAGTTGTTTGGGAAAATAGAATCGGGAGTATAAGGCTGCGGCGTATCGTTCACTACGGTAACGCTTACGCCGTTATGTTCCAATGTTTTTACAAAGTGATCAAATTCGGCAAGAGCTTTATCCTGCACAGCCTGCTGGTCGGTGTTGCGTTGCTGAAATGCATTGCTTTCGGCAGTTTCTTCATTAAACCCGAAGTTTACCGGGCGAATCATTAATATGTTGTTGGTAGATTGATTCATATCAGTCATTTGTTTTTCTGAACCGAAATTGAGCGAATTAAGAATTTTTTTCGAATTCAAATGCAGCTAAAATTCCGGTCATTCATAAAATTCGTTTAATTCCGGTTCAGACAACCCTATCTCTTAAAAGTGGCATACTCATACAATGGAAACCACCACGGGCCCTTGAAA
This sequence comes from Mucilaginibacter sp. P5_A4, assembly GCF_056400605.1. Taxonomy (NCBI): domain Bacteria; kingdom Pseudomonadati; phylum Bacteroidota; class Sphingobacteriia; order Sphingobacteriales; family Sphingobacteriaceae; genus Mucilaginibacter; species Mucilaginibacter sp. P5_A4. The sequence continues at coordinate 42,164 of NZ_JBFUKX010000013.1, forward strand.
GTTCTGCCGATGGCATTAAAATTAATGTATCGGTTAAAGTTTGTGGATCAAGCTCTCCGGATTCAAATTTTTGGAGCAGGTCGTTCACCCGTATTACCTCAAAGCCGCTTTGTTTAAAGGCTTCAACAGTTTTGTCGTTACGGTCATAGCCTAAAACTACACCTTCTTTTAATGCCAGCAGGTTGCAGGAGTCGGTCCATTGTTCGCGGGCATCAAAAGGGAAGGTGTTATTACCCGAATAGATAAACTGTGTTTTTCCACTGCTTTGCAGGTCTTTTTCGCTGATGTCTGATAGCAGATCTTCGAGGCAGGCAATTGTTTTTGGTTTTTTACCTTTCCTAAACTGGACTATCTCTGGCTTTTCCTTTGATTTTTTATCGGCGAACCATGACATAGGTTCTTGTTCTTCCAAAGGCGCCTCGGCAACGGCCAGGGAACGCAGCAACACCCAGGTGTTGCGCTTAACCTGTGTAAACACCGTATCAATGTGCATATAATCGCGCTTATGCGGAATTTTTACAATAGTTACCTTTTTTACCACATCATTGTCAAACAACAACTTAATGGCTTCATTGGCCCCGCTGACAGAGGTGCGCTCACTGCAGCCTATTAACAAATGCTGCGGACTAACCATCATCACATCCCCGCCCTCTAAAGTAGTTTTGCCCTGGCTATCTTCGCCGGGGCGTAAAAAATGCTGGGCCGTTTCCGGGATCTCTAAAATATTATTCTGATAATCGGCAAAGAGCGGGTGATTGAAAAATATGTACCGCATCAGTAAGGTTTCGCGGAAGCGGGCTTTTTTGGCCGGCTTGTTTAGCAACATGAAACTGTTTACCGCTATACCCAAATCCCGTGAAAAAATAAGGTTTGGAATAGGGGCGAAGATCATCTCTTCGTTAATTAATGATCCTGATATGAATATTTTGGCCAGCTCTACAGGGTCGGTATCTATCAGTTGTTGTTGCAGGCGGTAGTTGCAGCTCTCGATGGCGCAAACAGATGCCACCAGTTTTTTGCGGATATCCGGCTGCTGTAAAATATCGGCCAGCAGGGCCTGAATTTCGATGACTTTGCTTGATGCGTGGAAGTTTTTATTATCGGGTTTAAAAAACAGGCGGTCGTAATCGTTTTCAATCTGTTGTAGTTTACCCTTTATCTTACCCGGATCTAAAAAATAGAGTAATAGCTTTACGTAATAATCGTACTCGTTGCGGCGCATGGTATCCAGGTGTACAATATCTTCAAACAGCCAGTCCTGTGCTTTTGAAGGTACAACTTTTCCCAAACCGCTATCCGGACTGTGGATAAGCAGGGTACGCAGTGTGCCAATTTCTGATGTTACATCTATTTTAAAATCTTGATTCTTAAGTGTCATAAACGAGGATAATCAAACACAAATCTATCAGAAATTAACTAAGAAAATAGCGTGGCATAGCAAAATTGAATGCCCATGATTTAAATTTGCAATAATATTTATTAGGTTTGGGTATAAGCATATCTATGTCGCAAGCAACCTCACAATTTTGGAACTGGTTTAAACAAAATCAGGATAAATTAGCTCAAATAAACAATCCCAACCTTAATGAGAATGACCAGGAAGAATTGCTTGACAGTATATTGGAGCAATTACATCAGTACTGCGACAAGCTATATTTTGATATTGGCGGATTATATGGCGAAAGCCAGGAGCTTGTTATAACCGCTGATGGTGAAGTTGATTATTTTGACAAAGTAGAGGAGTTAATTGAAGCCGCCCCTGACCTACAGGGGTGGTCGTTCATAGCCTTTATGCCGGCACGGGATTTAGGCAATAACACTGTTTTTGAAGACGTAGAACTCAAACCTTTTGAGATGTGGTTTTTACCGTTAGATAATAAAAACAAGCCAAAGTCTTTAGGATTTAGAATATGTTTACCTAATTATGAATTAGTGAAAAATAGTAAATGGCTAAAAGCTGCAGTTTACAAAGTTTTGGATATAGCGTTGGGTGAAAAGGTATTCGCGATGGATATTGATTATATCGAAATTAAGGAATTGCCTCACGGTGATCTTGAGGAGCAAGGCCTTTTAGAGCTTAAAGATTTATCCGCATTTGTTAAATGGAAAAAGAAAAAGCTTGCTGCTTTATAAGTCTTTATACTACACTTAAATTTATTACAGCCAGTATCCCCAATTTAATTAATTTTGCCGCATGGATTTTATTATTGATGCGGCCGTTAAAGCAATTAAACATCTATACCAAACAGATGTGGCACCGGCAGCAATAGGCTTACAGGAAACCCGTAAAGAATTTGAGGGGCAAATCACCATAGTTACTTTTCCGTTCACCAAATTCTCGCGTAAAGGGCCCGAGCAAACCGGCGCCGAAATAGGAGAGTATCTTAAAAATGAATTGAAGGAAGTATCTGCTTTCAATGTGATTAAAGGTTTTCTGAATATTTCCATAAGCGACGAGTACTGGATAGACCAACTTTATAATAAGATTTTGCCGGATGATTTCGCATTAGCAAAACCAAACGGACAAAAGGTAATGGTGGAGTATTCATCGCCTAATACCAATAAACCACTGCATTTGGGGCATATCCGCAATAATCTTTTAGGTTTTTCGGTAGCGCAAATATTAGCTGCCGCCGGTTACGATGTTGTTAAAGTAAACCTGGTGAATGATAGGGGGATCCACATCTGTAAATCTATGCTGGCCTGGCAAAAGTTTGGCAATGGCGAAACCCCGGAGTCATCTGGTTTAAAAGGTGATCATTTGGTGGGTAAGTATTATGTATTGTTCGATAAAGCTTATAAAACCCAGATAGAGGAGCTAAAAGCCGAAGGCCAAACCGAAGAAGAAGCAAAGAAGAACGCGCCGTTTATAAAAGAAGCACAGCAAATGCTCCAGAAATGGGAAGCAGGCGATGCCGAAGTAATAAACCTGTGGAAAACCATGAACGAATGGGTTTATGCAGGATTTACTGAAACGTATAAACAACTTGGTGTTGATTTTGACAAATACTATTACGAATCAAATACCTATTTATTAGGTAAGGATATTATTGAAGAAGGTCTGCAAAAAGAGGTTTTCTTTAAAAAACCGGATGGTTCTGTCTGGATCGACCTTACTGCTGACGGGCTGGACGAGAAACTGGTTCTACGTTCCGATGGTACATCGGTTTATATTACCCAGGATTTGGGTACTGCTCAATTGAAGTACAACGACTTCCACATGGATAGATCCATCTATGTGGTTGGTAACGAGCAGGATTATCATTTTAAAGTGTTGTTTTTGATCCTGAATAAGCTGGGTAAGGCCGGTGCCGGTGGCTTGTTCCATTTATCATACGGAATGGTTGATCTTCCATCAGGTAAAATGAAATCGCGTGAGGGAACGGTAGTAGATGCCGATGACCTGATGGCAGAAATGGAAACTACTGCAAAACAGCAAACCGAGGCCATGGGTAAGGTTGACGCTTTTACAGAAGAGGATAAGCTGGCTTTATACCATACTATTGGCATGGGGGCGCTTAAATATTTCCTGCTGAAGGTTGACCCTAAAAAGAGGCTGCTGTTTGATCCTAATGAATCGGTAGATTTCCAGGGACATACAGGGCCATTCATCCAATACACTCATGCACGTATTAAGTCGGTACTGAGCAGGGTTGAATATCAGCCCAATAAAAATATCGAAATAACAGAATTGTCTGGCGTTGAACGCGATTTGATTGTTTTGCTAAGCCAATTTCCAACTGTAATAAAAGAGGCTGCCAATGGTTATAGCCCGGCAGTTATTGCCAATTATGTTTATGAGCTGGCTAAAGCGTACAATAAATTCTACCACGAAAAATCAATATTGCAGGCCGAGGATGAAGTATTGAAGCAGTTCCGTTTGCAGCTATCGGCATCATCAGCCAAAGTGATCAGCAAGGCGATGGCGCTGCTTGGTATTGATGTGCCGGAACGGATGTAACGTTTAAATGGAGAACGATATACAAAGAAGCCCGGGACATTTGAGCCGGGCTTCTTTGTATACTATAGCTGCACATCTGAAATTTGCATACCAAAAAGCTTTCCGGGGGGCTTACCTCCAATGACCTCTATGCCATGCATAGCCCCGGCGAACGGGATGCCAGTAGCCTTGTACGTAAACACGACCTGCACGGGGCCTTGCATAATAACCATTTATGTAAACGTATCTTCCGCTGCGCCAGGCCCATTCACCGGGTACCCAGTAAGCGCCGGGGTAGGGAGCAACCGGACGTACGTATACAGGTTCGGCAGGGCGATCGGCAACATAGTAATCAGCTGCGCATGATGTAAAAAGTGAAGCAGTAAGGGCCAGCACTAATCCTGATTTTGCAATTGTTTTCATCTGTAAAATGTTTAATAATTAAATTACTTACAGCATTTTTGACAATCGCAATAATTATTGGTTTAATGAAGTTTAGGTGAATTTATCGGCAACTACATAATCTTTGCTGCCTGCTGTATACTTGTAAAAACCGCTGCCGCTTTTTATTCCCCGGTGGCCGGCCATAACCATATTTACCAGCAAAGGGCAGGGGGCGTACTTTTGGTTGCCGAAGCCATCATACAAAACTTTTAATATAGCCAGGCAAACATCCAATCCAATAAAATCGGCTAATTGCAGCGGACCCATCGGGTGGGCCATGCCTAATTTCATTACGGTATCAATTTCTTCTACACCGGCTACACCCTCGTACAGGGTATAAATGGCTTCGTTAATCATCGGCATTAATATGCGATTGGCCACAAAACCAGGGTAATCGTTTACCTCAACCGGATCTTTATCCAGTGTTTTGGCCAATTGCATAATGGTTTGTGTAACCTCATCAGTTGTGGCATATCCCCTTATCACCTCTACCAGTTTCATAACCGGCACAGGGTTCATAAAGTGCATACCTATTACATTGCCGGGATTTTTGGTTACGGCGGCAATTTCTGTTATGGATATGGATGATGTGTTGGAGGCCAGGATCACCTCATCGGCACAAATATCGCTGAGTTGTTTAAATAACTTAAGTTTTATTTCGCGGTTTTCGGTTGCAGCTTCAATCACCAGGTTGGCAGTGGCTGCACCTTCTCCTATGTCGGTATAAGTTTTTATCCTGCTTAAGGTATTCGCTTTGTCCTGTTCGTTAATACTGCCTTTTTTTAATTGACGATCGAGGTTATTGGTTATGGTTTGTATAGCTTTATCTAATGCAGGGGCGTTAATATCAACCAATGATACCTCGAAACCATGTTGCGCAAAAACGTGGGCAATGCCGTTACCCATTGTTCCGGAGCCAATAACAGTTATATTTTTCATCGTTTACCGGGTTATATAAATGCTAAGTTGGGCTAAATTATTTGCTTTGCCAAGTATAAATCAGGGTTAAAAATTGATAAGCGCCGTTGCTTTAATGATCGATTTTTTATTGATGGGATCGTACACCGGTAACTGCCCAAGCTCGGTAAGGCCGGAGTAATTAAGGATATAACTTTTTGAATAAATATCCTTCGGGCCGTTAAATACTATACCCATAACCGGGATGTTATACACTTTAAGGGCATGTAATGACAGCAAGGTATGGTTGATACTGCCAAGGTAGTTTTGCGATACTACAATCACTCTGGCGTTGAGCTGCCTGATAAGGTCGATCATTAAAAAATTATTATTCAGCGGAACCATTAACCCGCCGGCTCCTTCTATTACCAATTGGTTATCGGTTTCGGGCAAAATGATGTTTTGGATATCAATGGTAATTTTATCTATAGCTGCCGATTTATGGGGCGAAAATGGCTGGGTTAAACGGTAAGCTTCGGGATGAAACCTGGTAGTTTTATTAGATATAAGGCTTTTAACTTTTAACGTGTCGCTGTTGTCCAGATCGCCCGATTGAATGGGCTTCCAGTAGTCGGCCATTAGTTTTTCGGTTATAACTGCCGATACGATGGTTTTACCTATCCCGGTGCCAATGCCGGTAATAAATATAGGTTGTTTAACGGGCATTAATTAAGTTGTTTATAGTATTGGTAAGCAAATTTAATTCATTTAATGTATTAAAGCTATGCAGGCATATCCTTATTCGCTCGGTTCCCGCGGCTACTGTGGGGCTCAAGATAGGCCTTACGTCTAAACCGGCCGATTGTAAAGCATTCGCCATTTCACGTGCTTTATCATTGCTTTTTAAAATAATGCATTGAATGGCACTGTCACTTTGAAGCAGGGGGGCAGCTCCTGATTGTTCAATGTGCTTTTTAAATATGCTGATATTTTTTTTTAGGCTGAGGATCTCCTCATCTGCAGAATTTAACAGCTGATAAGCCATTTTTATCGATGCTAAATTATGGAAGGAAGGGGCGGTGCTATAAATAAATGGCCTGGCGAAATTTACAAGGTATTCCCTGAGCAGGTTACTGCCCAAAACAATGGCTCCGTGGCAGCCCAAAGCTTTACCAAAGGTGACTACCGAGGCAAATACCCTGTTTTGCAGACCCAGCGCATTCACCAAACCTTTTTTATATAAGCCAACTGCATGTGCTTCGTCAACAATTAAATGAGCATTGTATTTTTCTGTAATATCAAGGATCTCCTTTAAGGGTGATGAATCGCCGTTCATGGAATAAATACTTTCTACAATCACATAACAGTTGCCTTTAGATAGCTTTAATTTGGCCTCCAGGCTTTCGGTGTCGTTATGCCTGAAACTATACCTGTTGGCATAGCTTAAGCGCGCTCCGTCAATGGCAGAGGCATGTATCAAATCGTCAAGAATAATGGTATCGCCGTGTTGTGCCAGGGACGACAGCAGGCCGAGGTTGGCATCGTAGCCGGAGTTGAATAATAAACCTGCGTTGCAGCCATGAAATGTTGCTATTTCCTGTTCAAGACTTTCGGCATATTGAAGGTTACCCGAGAGCAGCCTTGAGCCTGTGGATCCGTTTAAACTTAAGGGGTGTTTTTTAACTTCTGCTTCAATCCGTTCTTTTAAAACTACCGACCGGGCAAAACCTAAATAATCATTCGAGCAAAAATCAATAAGGCTATTTTCGGGCTTTAGTGTTCTGTACATCCCTGATGATCGCCGTTCATCAAGTTTGTTTTGAAGGTATTTGCTGGCTAAAGTCAATGTATATTTTTTGTGTAAAAATAAAAAAAGCGGCTCATCGCCGCTTCTTTTGTCAGATTAATTTTGGGAGCCGCCTCCTCCGCCGCCGCCCTGTCTCATCCTGTCCATCATATCTTTTTGAACTTTATCAAAGGCAGTAGCCTGTTCAGGTGTTAAAATGGCTTTAATTTTATCGTTGGTAGCTTTTCTCATTGGCATCATGGCGCTTCTCATGGCTTCCCTGTCGCCATTGGCGGCAGTTCTTACACTATCCATTTTAGTTGCCTGCTCTTTATAAACAGCCGTTACTTTTGCGGTTTGATCGTCAGTTAGCTTTAATTGTGTTTGCAGATCTTTAGCCCTGTCTTCGGGGCTCTTTCTCATACCACCACCTTGTGCATGGCTTACTGCTGCAATCCCCATCAGGAAACAGCACATCAACAGAAATTTTTTCATAGCCCTTTTAAATTTAATTTACGTTTTAATTGTATGATAAAGATATATCGTAAAGGTTTAAAAAAGCTGATGTAACTTAATTGTTGCTTTGCTGTAAGTTTGATATCGAACGCTGCATCTGGGCCATCATATTGGTCAGGCTTTCCATGGTAGGCTCGGGTGTTGGCTGCGGTAACTGGGTTGATATATAGCCTTTTGCTTTCCATATCTCCAATACGTCCTCGCCGTTTATTTCGTAAGGCTCGTAAACCGGGTTATCTGATATTAGCTTTAATTTTTTATGGTCTTTAAATTTGTTACCAATACGCTTGTATACAACACCGTCGTCTTTTGATATTACCACGTAGGTTTCGCCTGGTTTAACATCTGCCCAGTTTTCCAGGTATTCGGCTATAATGATATCGCCTGATATAATAGGCAGCATCGAATCGCCTTTTATTTCAAAGGCCCGGTAAGTGCCCTGTTTAAACATGGGCAAATAAAACTTGGGCAGTTTGGCAACATATTCCGGATCGGCGTAACCGTTTAAATAGCCGGCGCTGGCTTTAAGCGGTACCATTTCAATATTTTCATTATCCTCTTTATCAACAGAAATACTCAGTACGCGCAGGTTAGCAGGGTTGCCTTTAGGCTTGGGAGCCCATTTTTCGTTGATAGTTTCGTTAATAAAATCATCAATGCTAATGTCAAAGTATATTGCTAATGCTTTTAGTAACTCATATTTGGGCTCTGCACGCTCTTCTTCATAAGCACCTACTAATGAACGTTTTATACCCATTTCGTCAGCAAATTGCTGTTGGGTAATTCCCTTCTTTTTGCGAAGGAACTTAATATTTTGTGAAATTATTGACATAAAATTTGCATTTGCTAAATTTATTAGTAATTTTATGCTCATAAAGTTAGTAATATTTATTCATTCACCAAAATTTTTATCAAAAAATGAAACGTTTTGTATATATCATCACCGACAGAAACAGGAAAAATCTACATGTAGGCTTATGCTCTGACCTGGTAAAAACACTTCAGTTTTACAGCGATATGCCAACTTTGTTTTTTGACAGCGCACAGCAGCTTAATCGCTTAGTGTATTTTGAAGAAATAAATACCGAGGAGCAGGCCATGGAGCGCTTTAAAACAGTAAGTACTTTTACAAGGCCTCAAAAAGAAAAAATGATCAGACCTGTTAACCCTGACTGGGTAGATCTGACCATTGGTTTAAAGTTCGAGAGCGGGGTTCGTGTAAGGCCACAATTACGCCCATCGGTAAATGCTAACAGGAGAACTATTGCTTTTTAATAAATTTTAAAGCGCCCGAGTTCATGCAATATCTTTTGCCGCCACGGTTGGCAGGACCGTCGTCAAATACGTGACCAAGGTGCAAGCCTGTACTTTTTTCGATAACCTCGTCCCGGCTCATGCCGTAACTATTATCGCTAACTACGGCAACTTTTTTGGGGTCCACTGCTTTTACAAAGCTTGGCCACCCTGTACCGCTATCAAATTTATCCTCAGAGCTGAATAATACTTCGCCTGTGGCAGCGCTTACATAAACACCCTTTTCATGGTTGTTCCAGTAATCGTTTTTATAAGGTGGCTCGGTGCCACTCTCAACCATAATGTAATATTGGTTTGGCGTAAGTGTTTTTTTCCACTCCGCCGCTGGTTTGCTTAGTTTACGTTTTGCCTGCCCATTGCTGTTTTGGCAGCCAAAAGCTGTTATAATACTTATTATAGCTATTGCAAAAATTAATTTTCTCATTCCTTATTCATTTTAAGTTTTGTTGTTTGAATTATATGGATCAGTCGTAAAATTTAACTTATCCTTACAACCTATTATACTTAAAATACGAAATAATATTTCGGGTGGATTGTCATCCGCGGGTCCAATTATATAACCCTGGCCTTGGGTAATAATACTTTATTTATTACATGAAGCATGCCGTTGTTTTGTTCAATATCAAAACGGTTAATGATACTTTCACCGCCATTCTCGTCAACTAAAACAATATTACGGTTAGCATCAATTTTAGCGGTTAGTTTATCGCCGGCAAGGGTGGTGAATGTAGCTGTTCCCTTATTTTTGCTTATCTCCTTAGCAATATCTTTTGCTTTTAACCGTCCAGGAATAGCATGATAGCTAATGATGCTGGTAAGCTCCCAAACGTGTGCAGGCTTCATCAGGGAGTCGACCTTGCCATCAGGTAAATTCAGAAAAGCACTATTAACGGGTACAAATATGGTAATAGGCCCCCGGCTTTGAAGCGTACTTTGCAGGCTGGCTTTACTCATCAAATCGTAAAACGTGGACAGATCTTTGGACAAGGCGATATTTTTAACAATATCATTGCCCGGCAGCATGTCATCACCGGCAATAACTTTAAGCGGACCTATAGCCCTGGGATTTATAGAAGCTATCGGACCTTGCGCAAACAGCACAGCGGAATATAGAAACGACACAACAAGCAGCGATAGTTTTTTCATGACAGATGATTATATGTTATATGTATAACAATCAAATACTTAACTGTTTTTAATAATTTAACTAAAAATTAAAAAAGCGGCATTGAGCCGCTCAAATATATTGATTTCTGATGTGTTTTTACCATCCCGGCGTAAAGCCTAACCCAAATACAGGCTTAGCTACATCGGTACGGTTAAACGGAACAGCCAGGTATGGCTCTAATACAAATGCCCCAAATACGTTTATCCTTAATGATATACCCGCGCTTAAAGCAGGCACGCGGCCATAAGTTGTATTAAATACCGGGTTGCCGCTGCCGTCAACTGTTTGGTTACCGTTTTCATCAAGCACCGGAGTTTGACCTAATATAGGTGGGTTTTTACGGAAATAAATATGATCGCCTGCATTCCAGGCTAAACCTGCATCAAAAAACAAGTTCAGATCGGTAAACAGGAATTTTGACTTAATCTGGGCCAGCTTTTCTGGTCCGGTAAATGGCAATCGTGTCTCGAAATTAAATACAGCCATCCTGCTTCCCGATAACTGATCGATATTGAATCCGTTGGTAGCCTTTTTATTGTTGCTGTAAAATGTTTGCCCCTCGTACCCCCTTATGTAAAACGGATAACCTATAAATAGCGGGTATATACCGTTTGAATCGCCAAATCGGCCATATCCAAAAAAGCGGGCTGCAAATGTTACCGGTTCTACACGTACATATTTCCTTAGGTCGATAGTTGGTGAAAAGAAACGGTAGGTACCAAAATTATACCCGGCCTCCAGCCTGTACCTGAAACCATTTAAAGGCGCTGTCACTCCAAAAAAGGAGTTATCGCCTACCAATGCGGTTGATAGCTGGAAAAGTGCATATGACTTTAAATTATAATTTAACAGGGCGCTCTCTTCGCTGTTTGGTACTTTCTTTTTATCAGAGTTGATGTAAGTATACTGTAAGGACTTGTTATTTTGTGCATCCGTAATTGTATCTATTTTATAAGTATCGCTATAGCGATCAACGCGATAGGAGTTATATGAAGCGCCGCCGCTTACTTCAAAACGGGTTGTTTTGTTAATAGGATAGGAGGTGAAAACCTTGGCCGCATCCTCAAAATTGCGGATGATATCGGTATTTTGTGATAGTACAGTAACGTTTTTACCACCTACATTTTGCTTAGGGAAAGTTTGGGTTTGTAAACCGAACAGGTAAGGGATGTGAGAAATGCCTGTACCCAGGTTCCAGCGGCCTGTTTGATTTACATAAGTTACAGCCGCTCCTGAATCATAAATCTGCCCGTTTACAGATGCTGCGGCAAAAATCTGGTTACGACCCAAAATATCGCTGAATACGCCCTGGATGCCACTGGACAGGCTTGTGCCATAAAAACTACTTACACCAACCCCAACGCCGCTTCCCGCCAAATAATCAAGCTTAAACTTAGGGCGATAGGGGATCTCCCTTACCGAGTCGGCAGGGATTTTCTTATAAGCCAGGAAATTGTTCAGGTTTGAATTAATCAGGTCGACACCTACAGCTTGTGGCGGCGGCAGCATGGCTGCGCTAAAATCTACAGCCTGCGCCTGTAAAATAACCGGTTTAAATTCGGAAGCTTTAGCGTTATACAGCGCATATTTCTGGGCCCGGTAATAGGAGTAAACCACATCATCATTAGCGGATATACTTAACGCCGGCGAAAATTCTGTGATGCCGCAGATGCCGGTGAACAGGTTAGTCATTTGTTCAACCTGGCCGCTGCTGATAGTGTAACGATACAGGTTACGGAAACCATCCCTGTTTGACAGGAAATAGATTTGGGTGCCATCTGCTGAATACTGTGGGTTTAAATTATTAGCCCCGTTAAATATTTTAAGATCGGTTACTTTTCCGCTGGCAAGGTCAAGCTCGGCCAGGTTAAAAGTGATAGCCTGCTCTAATGATTGATCGTAAGTTGATCTGTCACTCGCGAAAATGACTTTTTTACCGTCCCTGGAATAAGCAGGCTGGTAATCGGTGTATTTATCATTGGTGAGCTGGGTGATTTTTTTGGTATCGAAATTATAGGAGTACAGGTCGCTCTGCCCTTCAGAAAGGCCTGTAAACACTATATCCTTACCATTTGGCGACCAGGAAAGGTTGCTAAACTGTTCAGCCTTTTCCATTGATACATCATCAAGCGTACGCCCGCTGCTTACATCAATTACTTCCATCCGGTTACGGCCTTTGCTAAATACGCTAAATGCAAACCGCTTACCATCAGGAGACCAGGCACCGGCCGATTCGATAAAGTTAAATTCGTCTATATGTGTGTTTGATACCTTGCTCGTTAGTTTTCGTAAAATCTTACCTGTTTTGGCATCGGCAAGGTAAAGATCAATGCTAAACAAGCTTTTGGCCGATAAAAATGCCACATATTTACCATCGGGGCTTACGGCGGGAGCAACCACCAGGTCGCCGCCATTCTCTTTGTCTACCAGTTTAATTCCTACGGGTTTTTGTGTGGTATCTTTTAAAAAGGGCTTATATGTTGTTTCTATCGAGTTTTTCCACAGACGGGAAAGCGTTTTATCATCATATCCAAAAGTGCGCCTGATACCATAAGCCAGGCCGTACCGTGCTGTGTTTTTAAAGAAAGGTACAATAACGGTATCGCCATAGGTGGACCCTAAAAACGACCAGAAAGCCTCGCCATAACGATAAGGAAAATACTTATTGCTTTCGGTAAGGTCGCGTACCGAAGGGATATCATGGTTCAGGTAGGCATCACGCATCCACATGGCCGTGTATGAATCTTTTTTACCTAACGACAGGTATTCCGCCATACCCTCAATCATCCATAGGGGGATATTGTTGATGTTTTCAAAGGTTTCATTTTCTCTTCCCAACAAGGCATGGTATTGAAACGCGTGAACCAATTCGTGCCCGATAACGTGACGGGTCATTTGGTTGGTTTCCATCACCGGCATCACCACGCGGTTTTTTAGTCCTTCTGTAATACCACCGGTACCTACGCCAATTTCGCCATCAATAGCTGTGGTTTGCTGAAAATCGGGATGATTTGCATATAAAATTATAGGGTTGGCAGTTTTAAACGTATCCTTAAAAACCTGCTGATGCAAGGTATACCACAATTCGCTTTCTTGGGCAAAGCGTTTGATCATGCTATCATTTTTTATATAATAGTAGATTTCGAAATGTGGGGTTTTATAAACTTTAAATTTTAGGTTTTTATACCTCACTTTATTTTGACCGAAATATTGCGCCTTTGCACTGTTACTGATAAGCAGCAAACTAAACAGGCATATAAATATTAAGGTGAACTTTTTAGCTGTATTTAAAAATGAGTAGGTTTTATTCATAATTTAACTAAATAGATTACGGCTAATTTAAATATTAATTGCAGGCTATTGTAGTATGCAATTAATATTAAAAAACTTATACATACGCTACCATTTCCCCGGGGCCCATTATTTTTGATTAACAGGAGTCGTTTCAGGGTTTTCTGGTGTAGTAGTAGTTGGTGGAGGTATTACGTTAGTGGTATCAATAGGGTTGCTTGTGCTATCTGTTTCTGTGGTATCGGCAACAATATGCGGCGATGGGCACTGATAGCTCTTGGTGATTTTGCTCCATGGTTTTGGGAACGGACCGTAAGTATAGCCCGATTTAGGGTCGGCATAAACCTTTTCCATAAAGCGCCCAAAAATAGGGAGCGCGGTATGTGAGCCTTCACCTGTTTCTGATGTTGTAAAGTGTACACTGCGGTCATCAGCGCCAACCCAAATACCTGTGACCAGGTCTTTTGTGATACCCATATACCAGCCGTCAACATAATCAGATGATGTGCCGGTTTTGCCGCCTATCTGGTTATTGTCTTTTTTCCACAAACCAGGGTATTCCCATAAGGCCTGTGAAGTGCCGCCCGGCTCTTCCATACCACCACGGAACATGTAAAGCATTAGCCAGGCTGTTTCTTCGCTCAACACTTTTTCTGTTTTTAATTCAAATTCATCCAGCACATTTCCATCCTGATCTGTGATTTTGGTAACCAACAACGGATCGATCTTTTGACCCTTGTTAAGGAATGTGCTGTAGGCCCTTACCATTTCATAAACCGAAACGTCATTTGAACCCAATGATACCGATGGAACCGATTTTAACGGGCTTTCGATGCCGCATTTGTGGGCATACTGCACAATTTTATCCCAGCCAACCTTTTCGGTAAGCTGTGCGGTAATGGAGTTTACAGATTTGCCCATGGCCCAGCGTAATGACATTTCCTGGTACGAGAAATGAAAATCGGCATTGTTTGGCTGCCATATTTCGTCTTTCCCGTTATCCTTGTATTTGATAGTTACCGGCTGATCGGTAAATTTATCGCAGGGAGTAAAGCCGTTATCAAGAGCGGTTAAGTAGGCAAATGGCTTAAATGTTGAGCCAGCCTGCCTGCGCGATTGGTTAACGTGATCATAATTAAAAAAGCGATGGTCGACACCGCCTATCCATACCTTTATTTTACCTGTAGATGGTTCCAGGGTCATCATACCGGTATTTAATATCTTGGCATAGTATTTAATAGAGTCGATAGTTGAAAAGGTGGTGTCCTGTTCGCCCTTCCAGGTAAAAACGGTCATCCGTTTTTTAGTTTTAAAATACTCATTAATCTTCACCGTATCGCCGCCGTACTTTTTATTCAGCAGGTTATAAATAGGGAGCCGTTGTTCGTTTTTCAGAATAAAATCCTTGATCTCGACACCTTTAGAATCACGCCAGGGGTTTTTATTCCCCCAAAGATTATTGAAACGCTTTTGCAGCATCTTCATCTTTTCGGCAACGGCTTCTTCGGCATATTGTTGCAGGCGCGAATCAATGGTAGTATAAATTTTTAAGCCATCCTCATAAAGATCATAGCCATTTTCTTTACACCATTTATCCAGCCATTTTTCAACCGCGCGGCGGATATATGAATCACCATGCGAATCCTGCTCCACATAGCTCAGATCAAGCTTGATAGGCGATTGGGTACTTGTATTGTATTGATCTTTGGTGATGTAGCCATATTTCTCCATCTGGCTTAAAACCGTATTACGGCGTTCGGTAGCACGTTCGGGGTTGCGGATGGGGTTGTAATTTGATGTAGCCTTCAGCATCCCAATCAGCAAAGCTGATTCGGCAGGATTAACCTGGTCGGGCTGTTTGTTAAAGTATTTTAACGAAGCCGTTTTAATGCCGTAAGAGTTATTGCCGAACGGGACTGTATTAAGATACAAAGTAAGGATCTGCTGCTTGGTGTAAACATGCTCTATTTTAAAGGCGGTAAGCCACTCTTTACATTTGAATACAATAGTGCGGATGAATGGCACGTGTTTGATAAAACCCTGCGATTTACGTTTACGGGTTTCGAACAGGTTTTTTGCCAATTGCTGCGTAATGGTACTGGCCCCGCGGCGATCGCCCTTGGCAGTGGAGAGCAAACTGGTAATAAAGGAATAAAAATCGACACCATGGTGACTGTAAAACCTTACATCTTCTGTAGAGATGAGTGCGTTTATAAGGTTGGGGGAGATGTGTTTCAAGTCGACAGGAGAGCGGTTCTCTTTGTAGTATTGCCCTATTAATTTACCATCGGCAGTGTAAACTTCAGATCCTACGGACATGACAGGGTTTTTAATGTCCTGCATGTCAGGAGAGTACCCCGAAAGCCATAGGAAATTGAGCTCGATAGAGCAAAAGAAGATAATAATGAAGTATATAAATATGGCTATGAACCTCAGAAATCGGTTTCGTATTCGTCTGAACATTGGGTAAAGATGTAAAATTATGGCGCTAAATCATAGCCCCAAAACAAATATTAATATATGCTGTTTTCTTAAAAATTAAAGATATACTCATCATCCGCCTTCTTACCTGGTAAAGGCGCAAAAGCATTCTTTATTGTAAATTGATTGTGGCCCCATTTTGATAAATGTAAATAATATTAGTATTGAATAAAATGCAGGTATCGGTTAAAATAAACAGCATTATAATAAACGCAATTTTAACACCTAAATTTTATGTTAACAATGCGTAACGCAAATTTTTTATCATGAGTAATATCGTAAATAAGTTTAAGGTTGATAACGGCAAGACTTTTTCACTTAAAGACTTTGACGCCGGTTACTCGAACGGTTTTAATAAAGAGAATGCCAAAACTACTTTAAAGAACCTGATAGCAGAAACATTCGACGTTCAAACAGAGCTTTATGCAGCTAATAGATATGCATTGCTCATTATTTTCCAGGCGATGGACGCAGCAGGTAAGGATAGTGCTATAGCTCACACCTTATCAGGCCTAAACCCCAGGGCTTGCCAGGTGTACAGCTTTAAACGCCCCAGCGAGGAAGATTATCAACATGATTTTTTATGGCGACATTATCGTTCATTACCTGAGAGAGGCCGGATAGGGATCCACAACAGGTCGCATTATGAAAATGTGCTGGTAACCAAAGTAAACCCCGAACTTTTACTGAATGAGCACTTGCCCGGAATAACCGATGTTAAAGACATTCATCCAAAGTTTTGGGAAAAACGCTACGAAAGCATTCGTGCATTTGAAAGCCATTTGGTTGATAATGGAACTGTGATCATTAAGTTTTTCCTGAATGTTTCCAAGCATGAGCAAAAGGTACGTTTTTTAGAACGGATAGATGATCCGAAAAAGAATTGGAAGTTTGCAGCGGCAGATATTGAGGAAAGAGAAAAGTGGAGCGATTATATGGAAGCTTACGAAACAGCTATCAAAGAAACAGCCACTAAAAGTTGCCCATGGTATGTGGTGCCGGCCGATAAAAAGTGGTTTACCCGGATAGCTATTTCATCCATTATTCTTGACACTTTAAAGGGGTTGCATTTGAAATATCCGGTGCTGGCCAAGGAGGAAAGGAAAAAGCTGAATGAATCGAAAAAGTTGCTGGAGAATGAGTAAGAAAAGGGGCTGTTTAAATTTGATTTATTGATGTTTTTATACTTCAAATGAAGCACATGACACGCGTCATTGCGAGGTACGAAGCAATCCCAAACTATACAGATCGGATGTGCACAGCTACTCTGTAGGTAGGAGATTGCTTCGTACCTACCCATGACGTGTTTGCAAAAAAAGCCATTTGTCATGCTGAACGTTTGAAGCATCTATTATTCGCCCTGCTTCTTCGCCCTGTACAGTCTGCGAATAGATCCTTCACTCCGTTCAGGATGACAAACCTTTTAAAACGTTATTTCCCCTTCAAAGTTTCGCGGAATTTTACCACTCGCATTGACGATGGGATATGTGTTTCAAAGAGCGTATAAAAATATTATTATATACCCGAAAAAACCGACTGCGCCGGTTCACCAATCAACGGCATTGGTTTTCTTTGCCCACCGATTGCCCCAATCAGACCAATTACCCAAATTACAAAAAGGGCGACTCTTATCAGCCAAAGTATTGTTAAACCAAAGGAGGCACCCGGTGAAAATAAAATGGCGCCGGCAGCATAAGAAACAACAATCGAAACCAGGTGGAAAAGCAGGGTTTGCCTCATCTGGTAACTTGCAAGGGCGGTTTTATTGTTTTGGTAAAGTGCAAAATATGCGATAAGCCACCCTACAATAGTAAAGTAGCTAATGATGCCGGCTAATTTGCCGTCATCTTTTGTTGACAGGTCGTCCATATGATGAGGTTAATTTAAGTGATTATTAGGCTAACCATATTAATGCTCAAATGTTTGGTGGATTTATCGAATTATTACTTGTTATTTCTTCATAAATCTTTATATTTCTATTGCTTTTATTTTGAATTTCAGGGTAAAAGTGTCAACCTTTTTGAAAAGCTTAAGGTGTTGATAATCAATGTAAATGGTGTTCCGTGCTGTGTTTTTGTAAATGCTTAAAGCGTTGATTATCAATAGAAATGGTGTTCCAGGCGTTCCAATGCGTTCCACCGTTCCGGTGGAACACCTGCACGGGCAGGTATTTATTGGTGAGGATTAGTTTGATGTCACTTTATAGTTTTGTAAAGATTGCCTGGTCAACAAAACTGCTTTTACCATTGCTGATGGCTATTGCCTTAACCGTTACATTGGCCGAAATAGTAACAGGTTGGCTGTACAACGTAGAATTTGCTGTTGGTGTTGACCCATCCAGGGTGTAGTAGATCTTTGCATCAGCATCAGCGCTTTTTMTTTGTATGCTCATGGGCGTTTTGAATGATTTGGATGGCGCTATGATATAAGGGTTAGCAACGATGAGGCTATCGGTTATCTTTGAGGTTGGCCTTTCAATATCCTGAATGAATATTTTGTTGGCCAGTTTGCCTGCGAATACCTCAAATTCTCCTCCATCGGCAATGTCAGCAAAGTTTAAGTATAGTTTATTGTAGGCCTTTTTTGCAAGGCTCATGCCCTGCAGGTAAATATTGCCTTTGTCTATGCTTGCACCCGGGTTGATGATGGTGAACTGCTTCCCGTTCTCTAAATTAATAATGGCTTTATCAAACTGTGGTACACCCACCTGGAATTGCTGTTGCCCCGGTGCAATGTTATAAATCCCCAATGAACTCATTACATACCAGGCCGACATTTGTCCACAATCCTCGTTGCCTGCCAAACCATCAGGTTTATTACTGTATTGTTCGCGCAGTATGCGGTCGATATAAAACTGGGTTTTATCGGGCGAATTGGTAAAATTGTACAGGTAGGCCATGTGGTGACTTGGCTCGTTACCGTGGGCATACTGGCCTATCAACCCGCTTACATCGGGGATATCGTTACCCTTTAGTTTTGATTCGGTAGTAAACAACTCGTCGAGTTTGGCTTCAAAAGCGTCTTTACCGCCCATTCTTGCCATCAGGCTCTCCACATCCTGCGGCACAAAAAAGGAGTATTGCCATGAGTTGCCTTCGGTATAATTTCTATTGATTTCGGCAGGGTCGAAAGGAGTAAGCCAGCCACCATTGCTGCGGGCCTGCATAAAATTGTTCTGGTTATTGTAAACGTTTTTCCAGTATTGCGCACGTTGGATGTATTCGGTATAGTCCTGTGGTTTGTCCAGCAATTTAGCCATTTGGGCTATGCACCAATCGTCGTAGGCGTACTCCAATGTTTTGGACACAGATGCATCTTCCAGATCAGATAACACGGCACCATTCTTACGATAGACGTCCAAACCAAACTGGTTACGGTTCACAGCTGCTTTCATGGCGGTAAAGGCCCTGGGCGCATCAAAATCACGGATGCCCTTCGCGTAAGCATCTACAATGACCGGGATGGAGTGATTGCCTATCATACAATAGGTTTCGGTACTGGCTAATGGCCATATGGGGAGTAGCCCGCCCTGGTCATACATCGTTAAAAAGGATTTAACAAAATCGAGTGTGCGTTTCCTGTCGATCAGGGTAAGCAAAGGGTTTTCTGCCCGGTAGGTATCCCATAAAGAAAATACGGTGTAATAATTAAATCCCTGCGCTGTATGTACCTTTTGATCTAAACCACGGTATTGGCCATCAACATCATTATAAATGTTGGGTGCCAGCATGCAGTGGTATAAAGCAGTGTAAAAAATAGTTTGCCTGATCTTAGCATAATCAACTGCCTTTACTTTTTTACCGGCGGGCATATTGCCATAGGGGTTATTAATGTTGCCCTGGTTATTAAGTTCAAATTGTTGCGAGGACGATGGTCCGCCGCCTTCAACCTGGATTTTATTCAATTCGGCGTTCCAGGTTGCTTTGGCTGCCTTTTGTACTTTTTTAAAGTCGAAATCGGGTACTTCGGCATCCAGGTTCTTTAAAGCACCTTCGGCACTTACTGCCGAGATTCCTACTTTGGAGATCACTTCGCCGGGGTTATCAAATTGAAGGTACATTTTGATGTTTTTGCCTTCAGCCTTGTTTTTGCCGTTCTGTACTTCATCATTGCTGGCTATACCGTATGTCTTAAATGGTTTGGAGAATTTTGCATAAAAGTATACCTGCTGGTCATTTGCCCACGACTTTGATTTGCGGTAACCGCGAATCTCATGACTGTTCACTACCTCTATCCAGGAATCAAGTACTTCATCACGGTGTTGCAGATCTATAATGATATTTGCTTTTTCGGTATTTGGATAATTGTAACGGTGAACACCAACGCGTGTAGTTGCGGTAAGTTCTACGCCGATGTTGTATTTATCAAGCTGGGTTTTATAATAGCCAGGGGCGGCTACTTCGTTCTTCTTTTTAAAAACGGAACGATATTCGGTATTTTTAAACTGTGGATCGCCGGTAGTGGGCATAAATAATACATCACAATAATCGGGGATGCCGGTTCCGCTTAAATGCGTGTGCGAAAAGCCGTAAACTACCGTATCGGTATAATGATAGCCTGAGCAGCCATCCCAGCCTTTAAGTTGTGTATCCGGACTAAGCTGTACCATTCCAAAAGGCATAACCGCGCCAGGGTAGGTGTGCCCATGCCCGCCGGTGCCGATAAAGGGATCAACCAGTTGAGCAAAATCTTTATCTTTTCTTTTTTGTGCCGATGAACTTAACGCAGAAAATAACAGGATTGCAGCTATAAAACTGCGAAAGATGATACGCATACTTGGCATATTAATTAACCTTAGGGTATAATTACGCAAATTAAAACTTAAATAGTATATAAATAAAAAAATCGCCCCGACTTGGGGCGATTTTAAATCAGGGGTATTATGCGTTACGAACAACGCCTATTTTTTTCAATAGCTTACGGTTTTCCCGGCGATGAATTAAGCGGTGAACTATAGCGTATATGATAGGTAATATCAATAAAGTTAAAATGGTTGATGTAACTAAGCCGCCAATAACCACAATAGCTAATGGCTTCTGGGTTTCTGAACCGATACCTGTTGATACAGCTGCAGGCATCAAACCTATGGCTGCCATCAGGGCTGTCATTACCACAGGCCTTACCCTGCTTATTACACCATCCAATATGGCTTTATCAAGCGGTATATGTTCTTCCAGGTTCTTTTTGAAAACAGATACCAGGATCACGCCGTTTTGGATACATACCCCAAACAAGGCTATAAAACCAATACCTGCCGAAATACTAAAGTTGGTCCCCGTTATGTGCAATGCCAGTATACCACCTATCAATGCAAATGGTACGTTCATGATCACCAGTGTAGCATCCTTGGCATTACCAAAGGTGACGAACAGAATAAGGAATATAACAAGTAAGCAAATTGGTACCACGTGGGCTAATGTTTTTGATGCTCGTTGTTGATTTTCAAACTCGCCTGCCCATGCATATGAATAGCCATGATCCAGCTTTACTTTTGAGTTAACTTTTTGCTGTGCCTCGGCAATGGTACTGCCCAAATCGCGGCCTCTTATTGAAAATTTCACGGCTATGTAACGGGTGTTATTATCCCTGTATATAAATGCAGGGCCGGTTGTTGTTTTGATAGTCGCAATCTCTTTTATCGCTATTTTTGATCCGTTAAGGGTAGGAATCATCAGATTTTCAATCTTATCCTGCGTATCCCGGAATTGTTGCTGATACCTTATCCTGATATCAAACCGGCGTTCGCCCTCATATAATTCAGTTGCAGCTTTACCACCTATGGCCATTTCAATTACTGAGTTTGCATCGGCTGTTGATACACCATATAGTGCCATTTTACGCTGATTCAGTTCGATCCTGAATTCAGGTTGGCCTAAATTGCGCAAAACACCAAGGTCCTCAACGCCTTGAACTGTTTTTAAAACACCCAGCACGCTATCTGCCTTGTGATCAAGGGTTTCAAAATCCGGGCCGAATATTTTTACAGCCAATGATGCGTTAACCCCGGCTACAGCCTCGTCAACGTTATCGCGGATAGGTTGGGAGTAGTTGAATACAGCACCAGGTATTTTGGTTAACTGTTTATCCATCATGTCTATTAGTTCATCTTCGGATATGCCTTTGCGCCATTCTTTTTTGTTTTTAAGATCCACCTGGATCTGCACGTTAAAAAATCCTTTAGGGTCGGTACCGTCATTGGTGCGGCCAACCTGGGCCAGGGTTTGTTTTACTTCGGGGAACTTTTCCAGTATCTGCATCATTTTTTGATTGATGCTTTCCGCTTCATTTAAGGAAACACTCATCGGCAGCTCGGCCTCAACCCATAGGGCACCCTCATTCAGGTCGGGTAAAAACTCAGATCCTAAAAACCTTGCTGAGAAGAAGGTTACAGCCATAAAGGCTACCGCGACTATAAGACTTAGTTTTTGATTTTTATAGGTGAAGTTAAACATGCGGCGAATGCCGTTCTCAAAGAAGATAACAACCGGGTTGTGCTTTTCTTTTACGTTTTTTTGTAAAAGGATGCTTGATAGGGCAGGTACCAGCGTAAGTGTAAATATTAACGCCCCCAGCAAGGCAAAGCCTAAGGTATAAGCCAATGGCGAGAACATTTTTCCTTCAACCTTCTGGAATGCGAAGATGGGGATTAAACAGGTAATGATAATTAGCTTTGAAAAGAAGATTGCCTTACCCATTTCGGCACCTACATTTTTAAACAGGCCCAGTTTGGCAAGGCCGTTAAACTTTTGCATGCCTACTTCTTTGGCCTTATGATCAAGGGCCACAAAGATGCCTTCAACCATTACCACAGCACCGTCTATGATAATACCAAAATCAACCGCCCCCATCGATAATAAGTTGGCGCTCATCCCTTTTATACGCATACACACAAAAGCAAAAAGCAATGACAGTGGAATGATTATGGCGACTGTTAAAGTAGTGCGCCAATCGGCCATGAACAGGAATACAATGACTGTTACCAGGATAATACCTTCGCAAAGGTTATGGATCACCGTTTCGGTACAAAAATCCATCAGGTTGGTACGGTCGTAAAAGGTATCTATCCTGACATCCTTTGGCAGGACATTGTCGTTCAAATCTTTCACCTTGTCACGGATGCGATCCAGAACTTCGGCCGGATTCTCGCCTTTGCGCATCACAATAATACCCTCCAGTACATCCTGCTGCCTGTCGCGGCTTACCTGGCCTAAGCGAGGCAAACCACCTTCCTTAATGTCGGCAATATCTTTTGCCAGTATAGGTACATTGTTAACATTTTTTATGATGATGTTCTGGATCTCTTCGATGTTGTTGATAACGCCGATACCGCGTACTACATAAGCCTGGTCATTCTTTTCGATCACATCGCCACCCACGTTAATATTACTACGGTTTATTGCTGTGTAAACATCCAGGGAGGTTAGCCCATATTTTTGTAAAAGGGATGGGTTAACGCTTACCTCGTAGGTTTTTTCCTCGCCGCCAAAACTGTTCACATCGGCAACACCCGGAACGGATTTAAACTGCCGGTCCAACACCCAATCCTGTATTGCGGTAAGTTCGTGGATTGATTTGGTATGACTTTTAAGGGTATAGCGATAAATTTCGCCGGTTGGGCCGTAAGGCGGCTCAACTTCGGGTTTAACACCGTCTGGCAGATCGGCATTGCCTAAACGGCTTAGTACCTGCTGGCGGGCAAAGGCATCGTCCACATCATCGTCAAAAATAATGCGTACGTATGATAAACCAAATGCCGAGGTAGTACGCAGGTTAGCCTTTTTCTGAACCGAGTTTAAAACGGTCTCCATCGGGATGGTAATCATTTTCTCCACCTCTTCGGCACTGCGGCCGGGCCATTGAGCAATAATGATGATCTGTGTATTGGTTACATCCGGGAACGTCTCGATAGGCGTGTTCATGTAACTCCATATACCAAGCACAACCAGCACCAGTGTCATAAAAAAAACAAAATAACGGTGCCTTAGCGAAAAGTAGATTATATTTTTAATGAATTTATTCATTTTGATAGTATCGGGTATTGAGTATCAGGTAGCAGAATTCGGTATCAAGTAATTAGCATGAGGTATCAAGTATTTTTTCTTGTAGGTAATCAAGCAAAAGATCTTAGTCTTGCTACTTGCTACTAACTACTTGATACTTTCTACATTAATCTCCTGTTAAAGCATCATATAAAAGCAAACCATTTTTGGAGATCACTTTATCGCCGGCGTTAATGCCTGATGCGATGTATGTTATATCATCTACCGTTTTAATTACGCTTACTTCACGTACCTTTAAATCGGTTTTGCTGTTATAAACCACTACAAAATTTTTGCTGCTGTCAAATATTACCGCTTTTGCAGGTACTGATACTGATGTGGCTGCATCGTTATTGGTAATAACCACGTTGGTAAACATTTCTGGTTTCAAAAGCATATCCGTATTAGGCAATACCACTTTTATCTTCATCACCTTATTATCCGGATCAAGTACCGAGCTTACGGCATCAATTTTACCTTCGAAAACTTTACCGGGGTAAGCTATGGTTGTTACTTTGGCTGTATAGCCGGTTTTAACTTTGCTAATATCAGACTCAAACACATTAGCCCAGATCCAAACATCTTTCATGTTTGATATGGTGAACATGCTGCCATTATTATCCTGGCGGATAAAACTGCCTGTGGTTACATTTTTTTCGACGATGTAGCCACTTTCAGGAGCCTTTATCACTAAAGTACCACCCGGATTTGTATTGCCGCCTCCGTTGATGGCTATCTGCTGTTGTATTTTCCTGTTGGCAGCCTCGGCTTTATTGTAGTTTTCTTTGGCTTCGGTATAATCGCGTTCGCTCGATATTCCGTTTTTATATAGGTATTCGGCTTGTTCAAGCTGGCGTTTTGCAATGGATAGGTCTGATTTTGTAGCAGTAAGGTCGGTATAATTACCCGCCACATCGGCGCTCCGCATAATGGCCAGTGTTTGACCTTTGCTTACCTTATCGCCCAGGGAAACCTTCACGTCCAATATTTGTCCGCTTGAAAAAGGGAAAACTTTAACAACGGTGTTTTCATCATTTGATACCTCGCCCGATAAGGTGAGCTCGTTTTTTATCGTAGTTCTTTTGGCGGTATCAATGGTAATTATTTTAGCCATCGAATCGCTTACAGATACTGGTTTGTTTTCGGCAACAGGCTGTGTTTTTCCTTTACAGGCAGCCAAAAACAGTAAAGCCGAAAGAGCAGGTATCAGCGTTTCTCTTTTCATCATATATAGCATAAAGTGTTTTAAGATTTAATTATAGTTGTCCCGGTGGCAAAATTCAGATCAGCAATTGCTTTTTGCAGGTTATATTGTTGTTGTAGTATTTTAAGCTTAGTATCCTTATAGGTGTCAAAAAAATCAACAAATTCAACCAAGCTAATTTGCCTTTGCTGAAAACCTTTGAGCATGCTGCCAAACAGTTTGTCATATTGTTCATTAAACTCCAGTTGCTGGGTCGAAAACAACTGCTGGTTTAATTTATACTGATTTACAGCGGCAACCACATCGTTTTTAAGCTGAAGTTCGTTTTGCTTTAAGGTACTCTCCTGGCTTTGGATATTGTATTTAGCCGATTTGATATTACCCTGGTTGCGGTTAAAAAAGGGTAGGGGCAAGCCAATTTGCAGGCCATAATAGTTTCTGGCATAGCTGCTATTTTGATCATATGCCGCACCAATAGTAACATCAGGAACAGCCAGCGCTTTTTGATAGGCCAGGTTATGCGTGGCTGAACTTAGCTGATATTGATTTGATAAATAATCGGGCCGGTTGGTTTTGGCCTGTTCTATCAGTGTTGGAATATCAAGCGCTACAGTTTCTGCCGGTTTATCATTTATCAGGGGATAAACAAAGGCTGTTTCTTTAGTTTGCAGCAAAGTTTTTAGCTCGGTTTGCAAATCGTTTATCTGTCTGTTGTTTTCCACCATGTCGTTTTGTAAGCCAAAAAGCAAAGCTTTAAGCCTGATGAGGTCCTTCATAGAAGTATTACCTGCATCAAATGATTTTTGGATAGCGCCGACCAGGTTTGTTGCGGAGTTGATTTCATTCTGATAAACCTTTTCCTGCGCATTTAAGGTAGCCAGCTGACTAAAATCCAATTGCAGGTTATAACGCAGGTTACGCATCAGGTCGGCAAAGGCAGCTTCCTGAACTTTAGCATCGTCTTGTGCCACCTGTACTTGTTTGCCGCGTTTACCGGCAGTGGCAAATACCTGGCTAAGCTGAACAAATACCTGGCCGCCGCCATTGTTATGGTTAAAAAATTTACGGCTGCCCCCATCCCATATATTCTGATCGGTGCTCAATACAGGGTTGTCCCAAAGTTTAGCTTGCTGTATAAGTGCTTTTGATGCCTCAATATTATACTTTTGAGCCAGTAAGCTCAGGTTATTTTCTAAAAACTGTTTTTCGGCATCCTGGAAGTTAATTTTCAGTGTATCAGTTTGGGCGCTGGCCCGGCTTGTATTACAGAAAAAAAATATAACTAATAAAAATAGCAGGGTTTTCATTTTACACATAATCATCTTTCAATTCAACGCTGCAAAAATTCATATCGGTTATGAATTTTCTATGAAGAGGGGGGCGGAGATGTGTGGATGTGCAAATTATAGATGTGCAGATTTCGGATATTTTAAGGGTTTACCGAATAAATAGGGTTAGAAAAAGAGGGAGATTCAATATTTAAATGCGTAATACCCTGGATTTTTTGATGTGCTTTTCCCGATACCGAAGTGATACCGTTCTTACACCTTTGGTATACCTTTGAAACACTTTGCGTATACCTGCCTATCACCTGTTGTTACCCGGTTTTTATGCCTTTTATTTGTGTAACTATCTGGTATGTAGTCGTTTGATTCGATTGTTTGCTTGCGGCTTCTGTAAGAAATAATTAAGCTGGGGAGCTATAATCGCCTCATAGAAATTTACGAAAAACGAAGAAAATATCCAACCGGGGATGTGCAATTTTTTACCATGGATTTGTTTTTTACCGGTGTTCAAGAATGCTTTGCCATTACAGATGTGCGATTATTTCGATAAATTGATAAGTAAATTTTACAATTTTAAAACCAAATAGATCGAAGGCAATTTACCCTAATGACTAATGACTAATGACTAATGACTAATGACTAATGACTAATGACTAATGACTAATGACTAATGACTAATGACTAATTGATAATCTTAAACTCATCCGCATCTTTTAGGAAGGGCAGGGCTCTTCGTGCTTTTTTCACCTCATCGGCAATTATCGAGAAGGTATAAACATCATCTTCATCGCGTTTGTAATAAACTACATTGCCATTAGGATCGATACAGGTAGAATCGCCTGAATGGTAAACTTCATTACCATCATGACCAACACGGTTCACGCCAATTACGTAGGCTTGGTTCTCAACGGCACGGGCAGGTAACAGGGTGCGCCAGTGCATAGCGCGGCGTTCGGGCCAGTTGGCAACTACAATGAGCAGGTCGTAGGGGTTTTCGGCAATATTGCGCAGCCATACTGGGAAACGCAGATCATAGCAAATAACAGGGCAAATTTTCCAGCCATTCAGGTCAACAAAAAGCTTTTTTGTACCCGCAGTATAGGTGTCGTTTTCTTTAGCTAAACCAAACAGGTGGCGTTTGTCGTAATGCTCGTAAGTACCGTCTGGTCGCATCCATATTAGGCGGTTGTAGTATTTGCCGTTTTCTTTTATAATGATAGTTCCTGTAACTACACAATCATATTGCTGTGCAACCTGGTGCATCCATTTGGTGGTTTTACCACCCATAGGCTCGGCAAGCCGTTCGGCATTCATGGTAAAACCAGTGCTGAACATTTCGGGAAGGATAATGAGATCCGTTTTTTCGCGAATACCGCCAGATAATCGCAAGGAAATGTTCTGTAAATTTTTATCAGTATTTTCCCAGAAAAGGTAGCCTTGAAAAACAGTTATTTTAAGATTATCCATAAGCGCTTTTAAGTCGATAGACCATAGTCAATGGTCCATGGATGTTTTAAATGTATGGACTATCTAATGTCCATGGTATTGAATTATTGAAAGTTAAAACTATAA
Organism: Mucilaginibacter sp. P5_A4; assembly: GCF_056400605.1. NCBI lineage: Bacteria > Pseudomonadati > Bacteroidota > Sphingobacteriia > Sphingobacteriales > Sphingobacteriaceae > Mucilaginibacter > Mucilaginibacter sp. P5_A4. The sequence continues at coordinate 70,102 of NZ_JBFUKX010000013.1, forward strand.
ACTATAGTCCATTTATCCTAAATTTAAACTTTCATTAACCTATCAACGGCTTTATCTAAAGTTTCTTGTCTTTTGGCGAAACAAAACCTTAAAACGTGATGATCGATACCCTTGCTGTAAAAGGCAGAAACAGGTATGGATGCCACCCCAAACTCCTTAGTTAAACGCAATACAAAATCCGCATCTTTCTCGTCGGTGATATTTCTGTAACGTACTGATTGAAAGTACGATCCGTAGCAAGGCAACAGCTCAAACCTGGTTTGTTGCAGCCCATTACGGAAGTAGTCTCTTTTTTGTTGAAAAAACTCGGGCAAGCCTAAATAAGTTTCTTCATTTTTTAAATACTCAGCGATGGCATATTGTATAGGTGTGTTCACCGCAAATACCAAAAACTGGTGAATTTTTCTAAACTCCTGCATCAGGAAAGCAGGCGCCATGCAGTAACCCACTTTCCAACCTGTAGCATGAAACGGCTTACCAAATGAGGCTACTATAAAACTGCGCTGCTGCAATTCAGGGTAGCGGGCCATGCTGTGATGGGTTTGTCCATCATATACCAGGTGCTCATATACTTCATCGCTTAATATTAAAATATCCTGGTTTTTAACCAATGCGCTAAGTTCATCAATATCCTCCTTGTGTAAAATGGTTGCCGTTGGATTTTGTGGCGAATTAAGGATGATCATTTTTGTTTTTTGGTTGATGAGCCTTTTTACCATATCCCATGCAATGCGGTAATTGGGTGGCTCAAGCGCCAGCGATTTTACCACGCCGCCCATCAGTTTAATAGCAGGCGCGTAGCAGTCAAAAGCGGGTTCAAATATAATAACCTCGTCATTTGGATGAATCACGGCACTTATGGCTGTAAAAATAGCTTGTGTGCCACCTGCAGTTATGGTTATCTCCGTATCCGGATTGTAAACCGCGCCGTAAAGTTTTTCGGTTTTTTCGGCAATCTTTTCGCGCAGGCTCATTATACCAGCCATTGGCGCATATTGATTGTGCCCATTTTTCATGGCCTGGTTAACCAGCTCAATCAAGTCGGCCGAACAATTGTAATCAGGAAATCCTTGCGACAGGTTTATGGCACCAGCCTCATGGGCCAGGGCAGACATAACAGTGAATATAGTTGTGCCGGTTTGTGGTAGTTTTGAAACAACAGGTATCATCTAAGGGCTAAAGTACGCAAAAAACCACAAACCAATGTGCGTAATACTACGTGTTTTTAGTTTTCTGAAAGTATTTAGCTTAGTAAGAAAAATAATATTGCAGGCGTGAATGTGTCAATACGCTCCCTGTTGCCGGTAATTTATTTTAGGCGGGGCTTTGAAATGCATGTGCACTGGTAACCTGAACGCGGGCAGCTATCGGAATTTACCAGCCCCAATTGCACGTTATTAATTTAAATGACCCAGCATGCTGGTTATGTGTAACTGGATGCAAATCGCATAAAAAAATAATTATATGTGCTAACAAATGATTTCAATTTCGCATTTTTATACTGGGTATTAACATATGCCCATCATTGTTATGAAAAATGCATTTGTAACAGGGTTGATCCTTGGGATCCTGAGCGGAACCTGGCTGTTTGTGATGCGGTCGTTTGGATATAGGAGTACCGGTAACCATGTAACCCCCATTGAGTACTTATCGGTACTGATACCGCTTTTTGGAGTTTATTTTGGTGTGAAAAGCTACAAGGAAGATGAAAAAAAAGGCGAGATCGGCTTTTTTGATGCATTATTCCAAAGCTTTAAAATTTTACTGACAGGTGGTATTTTTGCCTGTTTGGCCGGACTCGTTTACATCAATTATTTCGACATGGGAAATGAGCTCTTTGCATTTTCAGGCCGTTTATTTGGCGGACTTGCAATTGGTATTTTAATATGCGTTGGGGTATCAGCCGCTTTAATGAACAGGTCTAATAAACTGAATTAATTATTAAACTTTACCTGTTAAACCTGAAGATAGCTGCATTGTCATTCTTTTTGCCCAAAATCAAATCATGAATGATTGCTGCTGCTATCACGCTAAATGTTATACCATTCCCCCCAAAGCCTAATGCAAAATAAGTATTTGGCCGTTCGGGTATCGAACCAATGTAAGGCAGGCCATCCCTGGTTGATGCAAAAGCGCCGGCCCATTTAAAATCGGGTACTAAGGGAATGTGGGGCATCTTTTTCAGGAAAGCGTTCCGCAGCATTTCCGCTTTCCTGTTAATGATTGAGGGCGCAATATGCGGACTATGGAAAGGGTCATCACGGCCACCCACCAGGATGCGGTTTTCGCTCACCACCCTGAAATACATATAAGGCGTTGCAGTTTCCCACACCAGGCTGTTCTGGTGCCAGAAAAACTCATCCGAAACTGGTTCAGAAACCATAGCATAGGTTGAATTAATATCGGCTATTTTTTTGGGGATATAATGCAAGCTTTCATAGCCGCAGGCTATCACCAGTTTTTTAGCTTTTATTTTCAGGTCATTAATGGTATGCAAGGTAACACCTGCCCGGGTGTATTCAATATCATTTATAGGTGTGTTATTATAAACCCTGTGCCCGGCTTCCTGGAAACTGTTGAATAAGGCGTGAGTTAACAGGTAAGCATCAACTTCGCCGCCATCTTTAGAAAATATGGCTCCCGGAGCATTAAAACCGAATGTTTTAATAATTTCTGCCTTCTCCAGCCATTCTACTTTAAAATAGTGCTTTTTGCGTAATGCATACTCTGCTTTTAAATCAGCTAAATGGGTTTTAAAACTTGCGTATTGCAAACTTGGCCGTAAATGAAAATCAAAAGTCGGTTTAAACGATTTGCACAGATTGCCGATATCATAAATTGCCTTACGGCAAAGTTCATAGCTTTTTACCGCATCCGCTTCACCAACCATGTTTTTTAGCTGCGTTAAAGGGGTATCAATTTCATATTGCAAAAAAGCAGTGCTGGCCGCAGTGCTCCCCATAGCCGCGTGGTTTTTATCAAATACAGCCACGCTTAACCCCGAATTGCGCAAATACCAGGCAGTTAAGGCCGCGCTAATACCGGCGCCCATGATGGCTACATCAACCTGTAAGTTGTTTTGTAAAGAAGGGTAGGAGGTAACCAGGCCATTCTTCATGAGCCAATAAGGATGCTGCTCGTAAAGGTTCATATATGATTTATAGGGATGTGCAGGAACAACAGTGTACATTATTTTATGTTTCAAACACCTGGTTTAGCTATAAATGCTGCTCAAAATATATTGGTAAAAAAAATATTTAAACCCAAACCTGTGCAAATGAATGCATTAGGATTTAAGTTTAAACTTCTTTGAAAAAAAGTTTTGCAAGTTGATTTAAAATCCTACTTTTGCAAACCCAATCGGGAACGGGATGTAGCGTAGCCCGGTATCGCGCCACATTTGGGATGTGGAGGCCGCAGGTTCGAATCCTGCCATCCCGACAAAATGCGATACCAACCAGTATCAAAACCCTGTAAATGTCTCATTTACAGGGTTTTTTGTTTTATTCAAATCCTTTTCAGTACATACTATTCCTCGTTTCAAGTGAGTAAAAAGGTGAGTAAAATCTTTGTTTTAGATTTACTCACCAGAAAGGGTCTAACTAACTGGTGTACAAACAATTATGCCTTTTAAAAATAGACCTGAATGAACTCATTTAGATCACTTTTTTGCTCTTTCCGGTGAACGGTTTTGGCCATAACAGTTCAAAACAATTTTTTATTCACTTAAAACTCAGCAAAATGAGAACAAAAAACACCTTCGGAGTACACTTTATACTCCGGGAAATCCGAGGAAAAGTCGGATTATCAGCCATTTACATGCGCATCGTAGTCAACAGCAGCCGGTCTGAGGTTTCTTTGAAAAGAACCCTCAATCCTGACGATTGGAACGATGCAAAGGGATTTGCCAAACCGAAGGATGAGAACCTTCGCCAGCTAAACAGCGACCTGGAACAGCTTCGCGGAATGGTAACAAACCACTACCATGACTTGCAATTGCAGAAGAAAACTATCACTGCGGAGATACTTAAAAATCTCTTTGCAGGCATCAAAGACTCCGAACACACCTTGCATACTATCGTTGAATACCACAACACGAACATGAAAGATGTTTTGGCGCCCGGTACGATGAAGAATTACTACACCACAGCTGGATACTTGAAAGAATTTGTCCAACAGCATTACAAGCGTTCCGATATTTTTCTATCTGAGCTTGATTATGGGTTCATTACCAAATTGGAGCATTTTTTAAGAAAGCGGGTGCCGGAAGATCACCAGAAGAAATTAGAGAATAATGGCTTGATGAAGCATTTGGAACGCGTCCATAAAATTATCCGCTTAGCAGTTAAAATGAGTTGGATTGAAAAAGATCCTTTCGCCATGTTTCAATTAAAGTTTAACAAAACTGAACGCGGCTATCTTACAATGGCGGAATTGAATAAGATTGAAAATAAAAAGCTTACGATTGAGCGTATAGCATATGTACGTGATCTTTTCGTGCTTAGCTGTTACACTGGTTTGGCTTACATTGATGTAATGGAACTTACGCCTGATAAAATAATCAGGGGAATTGATAATAATAAATGGATTAAGACCACCAGGGAGAAAACGCGGATTCCCGTAAATGTCCCCCTACTTCCACAGGCTGAAAAGATTATTGAACGTTACAGAGAACATCCCAAAGCGATAGCAGGAGGAACTTTGCTGCCAAGTATCTCCAATCAGAAGCTGAATACTTATTTAAAGGAAGTAGCAGACCTGTGTGATATTAGCAAGACATTGACCTATCACGTAGCCCGCCACACATTCGCAACGGCTGTAACGCTCTCTAATGGCGTTCCTATTGAAACTGTAAGCAAGATGCTTGGCCATACCACCATCAGGACAACACAGATATATGCTAAAGTAGTTGAGCGTAAGGTGAGTGATGATATGATCATACTTCGGGATAAGCTGGCACCTAAGCCAGTAGCAGTAAGAGCGGCCAAACGCAAATCAATTGGAAAAAATAACCTCAAAAAAGCCTCTTAGTCATGTCAACACCAACAACATTAATAGAATTATTGAGTGGCAAAGTATACAAAGTCCGCGGCCAGGCCGTAGTACTTGATTTTGATGCCGCCGCCTTATACGAAGTAAATATTGCCACATTACATCGAACAGTAAGCAAGAATTCAAAACGCTTCCCGCCGGACTTCATGTTTTGGCTGACCCTTGATGAATGGCAAGATATTGCTGAACAAATATCTCCCGGCTTGTCGGTTTCAAAAACGCTGCCGCCATTGGCCTTTACGAACAGTGGCTTGTTCATGTTATCCAGTGTACTAAAAGGACAACGTGCCGCCCAGGTCAGTGTGATAATTATCGAATCGCTATTCTCTTATAAAAAAATCATTCAATAAGTTGCCCAATTGAGCAACTTTAATTAAATTTGTATGCAGCAGTTTAGAAAAGTAAAGTACTATAAAAGGTATGCGCTTGATTTTATCGAAGCGCAAAAACCTAAAGTGATCGCAAAAATAGACTGGACGATCAGGTTAATAGAAAATGTTCCAAGAGTGCCATCGACTTATCTTAAACATTTAGAAGGAACGAATGGCCTTTACGAGATGAGAGTTCAGCACGGGAGTGACATCTATCGGATTTTTTGCTGTTTTGACGAGGGGACGCTGGTGGTCCTTTTCAATGGTTTCCAAAAGAAAACACAAAAGACACCAGCAGAGGAAATAACAAAGGCTTTAACTATAAAAAAGGAATATGAGCAAGAATAAAAATCTAATCTCTTCTGATGAGGTAATCGAAGAACGGTATGGCCCAATCGGCACTCCTTCCCGTGATAAATTTGAAAGGGAGGCTGAAGCCTTTATCATAGGCGCGATGTTGAAAGAGGCCCGGCTGTCTAAGGGGATGACTCAGGAAGAACTGGCCGAAAAATGCGGCACAACCAAAGCCTATATCTCGAAAGTTGAAAACAACCTGAAAGACGTGCGGCTGTCTACCCTTCGCAACATTGTTGAGAATGGTCTGAACGGACATTTGCAACTCTCTGTTCAATTGTAATTATAAAACCCATATATATCGCATATCGCGATACCTGTTAAGGGGTCACAATTCGTGACCCCTTTTTTATTCTGATCTATTTTAATTCATAGGAGTCTACGCTGGTATAAAAAGCTCTCAACCCCTACCAAAGTTGTCATTTTCTGATTTGGCTGATTGCGAATTTTGAAGCCCGATAAATCAGAAAGATATGGAAACAACACAACAAAGGACAAGAACGTCCGGAACAGTGCCCACCAGGGACCAGATTTTAACCCAAAGCGATCTTTTGGAGTTCAAAGAAGATATACTTCAGGAATTTAAGCGCATTATCAAAGAGTGTGTCAGCGGCCAACCAGGTAAGAAATGGCTGAAATCAGCCGAGGTTAAAAAATTGCTCGGTATTTCCCACGGCTTCCTGCAATCATTAAGGGATAGCGGAGTGCTGCCGTTTACTAAAATTGGCGGCTCCATTTATTACGATTATGAAGATATCTCCTTTATGATGTCAACCAATAAAAGCGCTTAATTATGGAACTTAAACGTAAAGCAAAACGCTTCAAAGCGAAGATCAGGGCGCAGGCCTCCAAGCTGCTTCCGTCAACAAATGGGTTCGGTTACGAAATGCCGCCTGAAAAAATAGTAGTAGAAATTTACTTCGATCAGAAAGGATTCCCGAACCAGGCCGGACTATTCTTCAAATTCTATGACCAGGCAAATTGGAGCAGTCCGAAAGGAACACCCTACCGCAATTGGAAGCTGTTAGCCAGCGACTGGCTATTTAATTACCAGCAAGAACTTAAACTGGAAAAGCGCTTACGAACCAATGGTTTATTCTCCGGCGGCTTTTAAGCCGCTTGCACCACAATCTATAATTATAAAGATCTATTAATCTAAAATTCTAAAAATCTATAATTCTATAATCATGGCAAAGATCATCACGATAGCCCACCAAAAAGGCGGCGTAGGTAAAAGCACCTTAGCAATCAATCTTGCACTCTGTTTCCAGGATCAGTTATCGGTAGCACTGGTTGACACCGATCTACAAGGCAGTATATACCATAGCCGGGACGATTTTCCGGAGTTAGTTGTCATCGGCGCCGACAAGCTGGCCGATATCGAAAAATTAGCTTTCGATCTGATCATTGTTGATACACCTCCATACTTATCCAATAAGTTGCCTGAATTGTTCCAGCACTCCGATTTTATTTTGGTACCGACCAAAGCCGGCTTTTTTGATGTCATGGCGATCCGTTCAACCGTCGCACTTATTAAGGAGGCTATGGCAAAGTTTTCTAATATCCGCGCAGGTATCGTGCTAAATATGGTTAAGCCTCGTTCCGGCATTACCCATGATGTGCGGCAGCTTTTGGAAACTTTGGACGTAAGTTTATTAGAAACGGTGATCCATGACCGGGTGAGCATTGCCCGTTCTTCAATGACGGGAGGAGTATTACAAAGTGGCGACCAAAAAGCAAAGGATGAGGTCACCTCGCTTGCAGAGGAAATTGTCGAATTGATCAGTGTATAGCAATATAGTTTTCTATATAGCTATCATTCTATAATTATAAAGTTCTGCATTTATAGGATGTTAGGTTTCTAAGTATAGTAAGCTACAATCCTATAATTCTACAATTCTATATTTCTATAAGCACCAAGCAGCAATTGTAGAGTTCTATAAATCTATAAAATAAAACAATGGATAAATACAAAGATAAACTGGGCGGGCTGGCTAATAAATTGAAACAGGAACGGCCCAAAACGCCGATCCAAGAAGTACAGCCGGTAAAGGCCCAAACGGTCGTCAAAGCCGCAGAAGTACAGTTTAACAACTGGATACCAAAATCACTGTTGAAGCGCATAAAGGCGTTTGGCGTTGAGTATGATCGCTCCTTAAAGGACATCAATATTGAAGCACTTGAACTATATCTAAGCAATAAGGCGAAGCCCAATCAAACAACAAAAAATGTCGAATAAAACACTGATAGCAGGATTAGACCGCCCGCTTCGCAGCAGTCAGCAAGATGTACAATTGTGTCACAATTGAATCTTGCCCCGGCCTCCGCTGTCGGCCACGGTCCAGGCAAAAATCCTCCGAAGTCGGATTTTTAAAGAATAACAATATGAGTGTACAGGAAGATAACAGATCAAGGTGGTATAATATCCGCTTGAAACCTGACGAGTACCGATTGCTGAGCGGCAGGTTCAAGAAGACCCAGTTTAGGAAACTGAGCGAATACATGCGCAGCCTGCTTTTGGATAAGCCCATAACGGTCTATTACCGTGATAAGGCAATGGATGATGTGCTGGAAGAAATGATCCTGCTCAGGCAGGAACTCAACGCTATCGGCAACAATCTTAACCAGGCCATGCGCAGTATCAACAGCACTCACGGAAATGCCGATACCAGGCTTTGGATGAATTTGATGAGCGTGGTCAATAGCAAACTGGAACCATCCATCACACAGATCAAAGAAAGAATGAATCAATACGCGGATATATGGTCGCAAAAATTAAGAGCGGCAAAAGCCTGATCGGTGCGCTCAACTATAACGAGAATAAAGTGAAGCAGGGAAAAGCGCTGTTAATTGATGTGGCAGGTTATTATAAGGACCGTGACGATTTATCTTTTTATGACAAGCTTTTCAGGCTGACTGATCTTGCCGCCATGAACCAGCGTGCAAAAACCAACTCGGTACATATTTCCCTGAATTTCCCGAACGGTGAAAATTTGCCGGATGAAAAGTTAAGTGAAATTGTTAAAGACTACCTTCTTGGGGTCGGCTTTCAAACACAACCCTATTTGGTTTACCGCCATGAGGATGCCGGGCACCCGCATATCCATATCGTAACCACTAATATTAAACGTGACGGCGAACGGATAAGCCTTCACTACCTGGGCCAAAATGAATCGGAGAAAACGAGAAAAGCGATTGAGATCAAATATGGGTTAATGAAGGCTGAAGAACAACCAAAGCAAAAGGCGGATCTAAAAGTCGGTGTTGAAGCAGCCGAATACGGTAAAGCCGAAACCAAACGGGTGATCACTAATATCCTCGGTTTTACGTTGAGGGCCTATAAATTCACGAGTATTCCCGAACTCAACGCGGTTTTACAACCATACAATATCCAAGCCGACCGGGGTTCTAAAGACTCCCGGATGTATGCACGTGAAGGATTGGTTTACTGGATACTCGACCGGCAAGGTAACAAGGTCGGTGTGCCGATCAAGGCCAGCACGATCTATGGTAAACCGACACTGAAAACATTGGAGGGAAAGTTCAGGCTTAATGAGCAATTGCGTAAGCCTTTCAAAGCAGGCCTTATTAAAATACTGGATGAGGTATTAGCGAAACCACAAACCAAAAGCAACTTTCAAAAGGCCCTAAGAGCAAAAGGCGTCCACTGTATTTTACGCCAAAACGACGAAGGCCGCATTTATGGCGTAACCTTTATCGATCAAAAAAATAAAGCGGTCTTTAATGGTAGTGATCTAGGGAAAATCTACAGTGCCAATCAACTCAGCGCACAGTTACTTCCCGACCCATTGGCAAAAACCACCGGCCAAAATCAAGGCACTTTCGGCCTGGATACATTCAATCAGGCATCAATCAGCGGTGACGAAATGTTTGATGTTTTATTCGCTGCTGAGCGTGAAGACCTGGCCGCCCTAAATAAATTCAAACGCAAAAAACGTAAAGGACTTAATCTCTAACATTATGCAAACCGGAGAAAACGAACAGGCATTGCGCAAGATCATTGATTTTACCAGGCTACTCAGCATCGCCATATTGATCATTCATTTTTATCTATCCTGTTATTCAGCATTTCAGGAACTGAAATTAACGCATAAGATCGTCGACCATATCCTGGTGCCGCTATCCAGAATGGCCGTCTTCAAAACCGTACTGGTCGCAAAACTCAGCGCACTGGCATTACTGATCGTATCACTGGTCGGTAGCAAAGGCAAACGCGACGACAAGATCAGGTCCAGGACCGTCATTACCTATTGTCTGACCGGCTTGCTCATTTATTTTTTCAGTAGTTACCTGTCGGGCTGGCTTTACATCGGCGCGACCGCATTCGGTTATCTCTTATTTATGACGGGCGGCGGACTGCTCTTCCGGATGCTGAAACTCAAACTGGGCGGGGACATTTTCAACAAAGAAAATGAAACCTTCCCCCAGGAAGAACGCCTGCTCGAAAATGAATATTCTATTAATTTACCGGCGAAATACCAGTTGAAAGGCAAGGAACGGGATAGCTGGATCAATATCATCAACCCCTTTCGCGGCACACTGGTCGGCGGCAGCCCTGGCGCGGGTAAGTCTTATTTCGTTATCCGGCATATCATTACCCAACATATCGCCAAAGGGTTCACTATGCTCATTTATGATTTTAAATATGATGATCTTTCCCGCATCGCTTATAATGCGCTGCGACATCATGGCGGCCGTTCATTTTATGTGATCAACTTTGAAAATATTATGCACCGCAGTAATCCTTTGGAACCAGATACCATGCTGGATATCACTGACGCGATTGAATCTGCACGTACCATCATGCTGGGTTTGAACAGAGAGTGGATCAAAAAACAAGGTGATTTCTTCGTGGAATCACCAATCAACTTCGTCACTGCGCTCATTTGGTTCCTGAAAAAATATGAACGCGGAAAGTATTGCACGCTGCCGCATGTCATCGAATTATCGCTGGTTGATTACAAGGAATTATTTGCTGTCCTGGCGAGCGAACCAGAAATAGAAGTATTGATCAACCCATTTATTTCGGCCTGGCGAAATGAAGCTTTCGAGCAATTAGAAGGTCAGGTAGCCAGCGCGAAGATCAGTTTAGCCCGGTTGAGTTCGCCGCAACTTTACTATGTATTGAGCGGTAATGATTTTTCATTAGACATCAATAATCCAACCGATCCCAAGATTGTCTGCCTGGCCAATAATCCGCAGAAGTCGCAGGTTTACGGCGCGGTCTTATCGCTTTATGTCAATAGAATAAATAAGCTGGTTAATCGTAAAAATCAACAAAAGTGCAGCCTGATCTTCGATGAGTTCCCTACCATTTACTTTAACGGCATTGACAACCTCATCGCTACGGCACGTTCCAATAAAGTAGCCGTGACTTTAGCGGTACAAGACTACAGCCAATTAAAAAAAGATTATGGCCGTGAGCAGGCCGAGGTGATCATGAATATTGTCGGCAATATTGTTTGCGGGCAGGTTACCGGCGATACCGCCAAACAATTATCTGAACGCTTTGGTAAGATCAACCAGGTCAAAGAGAGCATATCTATCAACAGCAGCGACACTTCCGTTAGCAAATCCACCCAATTAGATTACGCCATACCCGCTTCAAAAATAGCCGGGCTATCATCGGGCGAGTTCGTTGGCATGGTCGCCGACGACCCCGCGAACAAGATCGACCTCAAAACTTTTCATTGCCAGATCCAAAACAACCATGATGCTATACGGTTGGAAGAACAAACTTACGAGGCCATACCGCAGCCCAGGACGAGTTCAATTGCCGAAATTCAAATGAACTACCAGCGGATCAAGGAAGATATCAAAGCCCTGGTCGGCCCAATCGGTGCCGCGTAGCAACTCATTATTACCGAACCGTGACCTCCGCGGACGGCAAGTATGCTTACCTTTGATTTATGAAGAAAATAGGATTTCTGTCATTCGGGCATTGGTCCGATCATCCCTCGTATCAAACCCGTACCGCAGCCGATACCTTGCTGCAATCCATTGACCTGGCTGTTGCGGCAGAGGAAATTGGTTTGGACGGTGCCTATTTCAGGGTTCATCATTTCGCGCGCCAGTTGGCCTCACCATTCCCTTTACTCTCGGCTATCGGGGCTAAAACCAGTAAAATTGAAATAGGGACAGGTGTGATCGACATGCGTTATGAAAATCCCATGTATATGGTGGAAGATGCCGGTGCCGCTGACCTGATCTCCGGCGGGCGCTTACAGTTAGGCATCAGCCGGGGTTCACCCGAGCAGGTGATCGAGGGTTGGCGCTATTTCGGTTACGAACCGGAAGAAGGCAGGGACGATGCCGATATGGGGCGTCAAAAGGCTTTAGCGTTTTTGGATAAATTAAAAGGTGCCGGATTCGCCCAGCCTAACCCGCACCCGATGTTCCCGAATCCGCCGGGTTTATTGCGCCTGGAACCACACTCCGAAGGTTTGCGGGAACGGATCTGGTGGGGAGCGGCCTCTAATGCGACCGCGGAGTGGGCGGCCGAGCAGGGCATGAACCTGCAAAGTTCCACCCTGAAATTCGACGAAAGCGGCAAACCCTTTCATATCCAGCAGGCTGAACAGATCAGGTTATACAAAGAGGCCTGGAAAAAAGCAGGGCATCAGCGTGAACCCAGGGTTTCGGTCAGCCGCTCCATTTTTGCACTGGTAACGGACCAGGACCGGTATTACTTTGGACAGCAGGGAAAAGGAGCCGATAGTTTTGGTTACATTGAAGCGGACAAACGTGCGGTCTTCGGCAAGAGTTATGCAGCTGAACCCGATGAGTTGATCAAAGAATTAACCCAGGACGAAGCGATCCAGGAAGCAGACACGGTGCTTTTGACCATACCGAACACTTTGGGCGTCGATTACAACATCCATGTGCTCCGGGCTATTCTGGAGCATGTTGCCCCTGGACTGGGTTGGCGATGAATTCAGGCCTGCTCTGTTACCAGGTCGCCGATGCTGATATGTAACAAAGTGCAGATTTCTGTCAATGCCTCCAGTGTCAGGTCGCGCGTCCCGGATAACCAGCCCCGCAGTTCATTCATTTCCGCGCGGATATGATTGCCGAATTGTAAACGGTTCAAACCTGTTTCCCTGAGCAAATGCTCTATACGGGCACCTAAAGCCAACCGATGTTCCCTGTGCAGCAGATCAGCAGCACATACCTTGTCTAAAAGACGACCTAAAAAGGTCAAGCTGTTTCCTGTTTTCATGGCGTAGTGTTAAAGGTGAATGACAAGATAAGAAAATCAGGCGCTAATTGTTGTGACTTGTTGAAAAGTTAATGATCTGTTAATGGTTTATTTATGATTCCGAATCTTTGATTATGCTGGAAGAATTGGAAAAGAAATTCGGGCTGACCGAAAGTCAATGGGGCATGTTTACGGCAAATGTAACCCAACTGGAAAGTAGGGTCCGGATGGTTTACACGATTGCGGTTACCGGCTGATTTTCGGCAAAAGCGCGAACAGGCACCGGCAGCACTTAATAAGAATGGCCAGGGCCAGAAGTAAACTCACTTCGGTCCACTTACTGATCTTTGCCTTCGTAGTCATGATGATTTTTGGCACGATCATGAAAGCCCTAGTGCAAAAAATAAAAATCACCGGGAAATGACCGCGATTTATGTTAAACTTGTACATGGACGCGACCACAGCCCACCAGGGCTTTCACCAGAAGATCAAAGCCGCGGGTGTACTGATCGCCGTGGGTATCGTTTTCGGCGATATCGGCACCTCGCCGCTCTATACCTATAACGCTATCTTTCATCCGGGGGAGGTCATCAGCGCCGCTAAAGCGCTGGGTGTATTGAGCTGCGTCATCTGGACGCTGACTCTGCAGACCACGCTCAAATATGTGCTGATCACGCTCCAGGCTGATAATAAAGGCGAGGGCGGTATCTTCTCGCTGTTCGCGCTCATCAAGCGCTATTACCGCAAATGGCTCATTTTCCTGGCCATCATCGGCGGCTCTTTTATGATCGCTGACGGCATCATTACCCCGCCCATTTCCGTAGCCTCAGCCGTGGAAGGGATGCGGGATATTTATCCTGATATCCCCACCGTTCCCATTGTCATCGCGATCCTGATCGCGCTTTTTGTCATCCAGCAATTCGGCACCCAGCAGATCGGCAAATTCTTCGGGCCGGTGATGGTCGTCTGGTTTACTTTTATCGGTGTCATCGGGGTACTGGCCCTGCGACATGAACCCAGCGTGTTCAAAGCCGTCAACCCGGCTTATGCCTATGAGCTGCTGGTTCATTACCCCAAAGGCTTTTGGTTACTGGGCGGCATTTTTCTCTGTACCACCGGCGCAGAGGCTATGTACAGCGACATGGGACATGTGGGCCGGAACAATATCCGGGTGAGCTGGATCTATATCAAGATCGCCCTGATCCTGTGTTATGCAGGGCAGACCGCCTGGTTGATTACGGCCGGCAAGGCCAATACGCTCAGCCCTTTTTACAATATCGTACCGCAGGTGATCTACCTGCCGGCCGTGATCCTGGCCACGCTGGCCACCATTATTGCCAGCCAGGCGCTGATCAGCGGTTGTTTCACGCTCGCCAATGAGGCTATCCACCTGGGGTTCTGGCCGCGGCACCGGATCATATTCCCGGGTACCGTGCGGGGGCAGCTCTATATTCCGTTCTTTAACTGGGCGCTGATGGTGGCCTGTATCGGGATGGTCCTCTATTTCCGCGAATCCACGAAGATGGAAGCGGCTTTCGGGCTCTCGGTCACCCTGACCATGCTGACGACCACCATCCTTGTGGCGCTGTGGCTGCGGGCAAAACGCCGGCCCATTGTCCTGGTAGCTGCGGTGACGCTGCTGTTCTTATCGGTCGAGCTTTCCTTTTTGGTGGCCAACCTGCAGAAGATCAAAGAAGGCGGCTGGATCATGCTGGTGATCGGCGCGCTCATTACCGGGGTCATGCTCGTCTGGCGCAGCGGCCGCCTTCAGCAGCAGTCGCTGGTCACTTTCCGGCAATTGCAACCGGAATACCTGGAAAAACTGGTCACGCTCAGCCATCATGACGAGTTGCCGGGTTTCGCCACCCACCTCATCTACCTGACGGCCGCTAAACACCCGGGTGAAGTGGAAGATAAAACGTTATGGTCCATCTTCTCCAACCCGGTCAAAAAGGCCGACGTTTATTGGTTTTATCACGTAGAGATCACGGACGAGCCTTATACTTTACAATACCGGGTCAC
Source organism: Mucilaginibacter sp. P5_A4 (assembly GCF_056400605.1). Taxonomy (NCBI): domain Bacteria; kingdom Pseudomonadati; phylum Bacteroidota; class Sphingobacteriia; order Sphingobacteriales; family Sphingobacteriaceae; genus Mucilaginibacter; species Mucilaginibacter sp. P5_A4. Next base: position 85,120 of record NZ_JBFUKX010000013.1, read on the forward strand.
TGCCCTCTCAGAAAATGATGTATACCATGTCAGCCTCCGGCTGGGTTTCCGGGTTTACCCGCGGGTCGATCTCTTTTTCCGGCTGATCGCGGCCGAACTGATCCAGAGCGGTGAACTGGAACTGGAACGGACCTCAATCATGGAGTTTGCCGCCAACCATATCGGTGATTATAAATTCGTGATCGTCAATTCCTACCTTTCTTTTGATAACGAGCTGCCTTTCTGGAAAGCGCTGCTCATCCGGAGCTATTATAACCTGAAAGGGATCGGCGTGACGGACGATGTGAATTACGGGCTGGATACGAGTAATGTGATCATCGAAAAATATCCCCTGATTTTCACCAACCGGCAGCCCCTTAAACTGGAACGGATCTGACCGATTATTTTTTATACACCCTCATGGCAAAAAAGTAAGCCACGACCATGATCCCGACGCACCAGGCCAGGGCAACCCATATGGAATGGCCTACAGGTTGGTTTGAAAGTAGCGCCCGGATGCTTTCCACAATAGCAGTCACCGGCTGATGTTCGGCAAAGGCGCGAACAGGCCCCGGCATCGTCTTGGTCGGCACAAACGCCGAGCTGATCAAGGGCAGAAAGTGGATCGGATAGGCGATTACGCCTGCGCCATCCACCGATTTTGCGGCCAAACCGGCAATCGCGGCTACCCAGGTAAAGGCCAGTGTAAACAGCGCGAGTATCCCGGCCACGGCAAGCCATGACCCTACACCCGCCGGTGAGCGGAAGCCCATGAGGAGCGCAATGAGAACGATGACGGTAAGCGAAAGCACATTGGATACCAACGAGGTCAGCACATGCCCCCATATCGCTGCCGAACGTGCGATCGGCATGGAGTTAAAACGCTCGAATATGCCCCGTTGCTTATCTAAAAACAGGCGATAAGACACGTAGCCAATACTGTTGGCAATGGCAATTAGCAGTATACCAGGCAACAGGTAATTCACATAATTCTTTGTGCCGGTTTGAATAGCACCGCCTAACACATAGACGAACAACAACATCATGGCAATTGGCATGATGGTGACCGTGATGATGGTATCCATGCTGCGGAAGATATGGCGCATGGAACGCCCAAGCATCACACGCATATCCTCGAAAAAATAGTTTTTTATCGTTTCCATTAGTTATCGTTTTTTTTACCAACGATGGCGAGAAATATCTCCTCCAATGTCGGCTGTTTTTCAATATATTCAACCTTTGCGGGCGGGAACATTTTTTTCAGTTCCGCCAGCGTACCGCTCTCGATAATCCTGCCCTCATGCAGAATGGCGATCTGATCAGCGAGCTGTTCGGCTTCATCCAAATACTGGGTAGTCAGAAATACCGTCGTACCATTGTTAGCAAGTTCTTTGATCATCTTCCAAACCTCCATACGTGCCTCCGGATCAAGCCCGGTGGTCGGTTCGTCAAGAAAAATAAGCGGCGATTCTCCAACAAGGCTCATGGCGATATCGAGCCGGCGTCGCATACCGCCCGAATAGGTGGAAACCCCACGGTTGGCCGCTTCAGTCAGGCCGAAGCGATTAAGCAAATCGCCCGCGATCTGATGCGGATTGCTCATGTGTCTCAGCCTGGCGATCATGATCAAATTTTCCCGCCCGGTCAATATCTCGTCCACGGCAGCAAACTGCCCGGTCAGGCTGATCGAGGCCCGCACATTGGCTGCCTTTGATACCACATCGAATCCGTTTACCATGGCCATGCCACTGTCTTGTTTCAGCAGCGTAGTGAGGATCTTAACGATCGTTGTCTTGCCCGCACCATTGGAGCCAAGCAGAGCGAAAATAGTGCCCTTTTCGACCTCGAAATCTACGCCTTTCAGTACCTGAAGCTGCTTGTATGACTTTTTCAGCCCTGTCACCTGGATTGCTGTGTTTCGCATATTCATTCCTCCTTAATTTAAATAATGGTAACCTTTGATAAATCGACGACAAATAGCCCTTTAAGCCCGGCATAGGTCAACTTATCCATCATAGCCCCATCAAAGCAGACGGTTTTGAAGGCCCGGTAAGATTTGTTGGTGATGGAAAAAGGTAGCCGGAATGATACGTTTCTGAGTGTCGCCCCTGTAAAAGAAACATCGTTCAGCGCGGATTTGTCAAACTGGACACCAATGAAGGTCTGCCCGTCAAAATGCATTCCCCGCAAGTCGGAATATTTGAAATCCACGCCGTTAAAGATGCAATTCTCAAAGATGGTTTTTCTAAGATCGATCATGGTTAACTTCACGTCGGTCAGTGCTGCATCTATAAATTTCGTTCCGGCCAGCGACGACTTATTGAAGTCGGTACGTACCAGGACGGATTTGCGGAAGCTCGCATCATCCAGGCTCGTAATGGAAAAAGTGCAGTCAGTTAGATTTGCCCCATCAAAATTGGCTTCATGCGCCTCGCTGACCTCAAACAAGGTGCCGGTTAGATCGGCCCCGGCAAAGTCAGCTCTGCGCAATGGGGTCGCTTTGAATTTTCCTTTGTGTAAAACAACGCCAGCGAAGTCACCCTCTTGCAGATTGACCGCAGTGAGGTTGATCGGCACCTGGCGCGCCGGAGTACCGGAAAGATCATCAGTTTCCTGTACCCTTTGTTCAGTCTCAGCGGCCTGGAAGTTTTCTGAAAAATAGTTCAGGTCAACCTCCAGGATTTCCGAGAGCCGGTTAAACGTAATGATGTCAGGGCTTGATTCTCCGCGTTCCCATTTTCCAACGGCTTGCGGGCTGATAAATAGAAACCCGGCAAGTTGCGCCTGGGAAATATTTTTTTTCTTTCGCGCTTCGGCAATCCTATTACCGATTGTTTTAGTATTTAACATCGTACTATCTTTTATTTATTTCGACACCGCAAAGATAGACAGGTTCATTCCCGGAAACCCTAAAAATGAGGCCACGATTAGTTGTATTTACGCTACTTATAGTTGTTATCAGCGGCAATATGTAGTGCCTGCCACGGCTCATTGTAATAATGGAATGTAATATATTACCTTTTAATAGTCTATTTTTGCAATGGCGATAATGATGCCGGATTAGTTGTGGCTATCACATGAATGCAGAAATAGAAAGAACATTGCTCCATAAAAAAATCAGCCCAACGGCAATGCGGCGGCTGGTATTGGATTTTTTGTTGAAACAAAATACGGCTATCAGCCTGAATGAACTGGAAAAAGGATTAGCGCCTGCTGACCGGATCACCATCTACCGGACATTAAAAACTTTTGAGGAAAAAGGCTTGGTTCACCTGATCGAAGACGGAACCGGCTCTTCCAAATATGCTTTGTGCAAGGAAGAATGTAATCCCGGTGAGCACCACGACCTGCATGTTCATTTTAATTGTATATCCTGCAAGGAAACTTTCTGCTTGCCCGATTCAAAAATCCCCGATATTTCCTTACCCGGAAAATTCAGCGCTTTAGAAATGAACCTGGTGGTAAAGGGTATCTGTGCGCAATGCTCCAAATAATGCAATTCCATTGCATGGCTTAAAGCCGTTACTTTGCGAAAAATAACAATATCTTATGCACAGCCATTCGCACGACCACGGACACGACCATGCTCATTCTCACCAGGTTACTTTAACTAAGGTGAATGCCGCTTTTATAATCGGCATATCGCTGAATTTTCTTTTTGTGGTGGTTGAAGTGATCACTGGTTTATTTATTCATTCTGTTTCCCTGCTTTCTGATGCCGGCCATAACCTGGCCGATGTGGCTGGTTTAGGATTATCTTTATTAGCATACCGCTTATTAAAAGTAAAACCAACGGATCAATTCACCTACGGTTACAAAAAGACATCGGTGATCGTGGCGCTGTTTAACGCGGTCGTGTTATTGATCTCAATTGGCGCTATTGCCTATGAAGCGATTTTACGATTTATCCACCCTGAACCGCTGCCTGGCCTGAGCATTGCTATCGTTGCCGGCATCGGTATTTTTGTCAATGCGATCAGCGCATTCTTATTCATGAAGGATAAAGAAAAAGACATTAACATCAAAAGCGCCTATCTGCACCTGATGTTTGATGCCCTGGTTTCATTCGGTATCGTTGTGGGTGGTGTCCTGATCTATTTTACACACTGGTACTGGCTGGACAGTGTCCTGAGTATCGTGATCGTGTTGGTGCTGATCTCGGGCACCTGGAAACTGCTGCTGCAAAGCTACCGCCTGTCAGTAGACGGCGTGCCGGAAAATATTGACCTGGATGAATTGAAAACAATAGCGCTGAAAATTCCGGGGGTTGCCGATATGCACCATATCCATGTCTGGGCCATCAGCACCACGCAAAATGCCTTAACGGCGCACCTGGTTTTAGCGGACAATGTTCCGGTTCAGGACGAAAAAAAAATCAAGCACCGGCTGAAGCATGATCTTGAGCATAGCAATATCCAGCATAGCACACTGGAAACCGAAAGAGAAGCGGATCGCTGTGCTGTCATCATTTGCAAATAGCCTTGAACAATATTTAACTATATTGGTATCTAATAAAAAAACAAGCCTATGATCAATTTGACCCAACTGAAAGACAAACTATTGCCAGGCAAACTGGTATCCCTGCTTTCCGGCAGGAACAAGGAACATATCCATCCCTCCGAAGTGGCACATATGCTCAACAGCCTGCCGTTAAAATCGGCGTTGGATACCTTTTTGGAACTGCCGGATGCTTCGCAACTGCTCTTGTTTAACTTCTTAGGCTCTTATCTGCAACAAAGCATGATCGGCGCGATGCCAAAGGAAAAAGCGGCTGCTTTGCTGAACCGTTTAAATTCTACAGACCGTTATACCTTTTTCAGTTCGCTGAATGGCCTGCAGCGCTCTTCCTTTTTAAAATTATTGGATGAAAGGAACCGCAAAGCAACCCAGGATATGCTCGGTTACCCCAAGCAAAGTGTTGCCCGTTTGGTCAATACCTCTTTTTGCACACTGGAGCAGGACATGAGCATTGCACAGGCTACCGAACATTTGCGGCTCCACCATGAGGATTCGGATGCCGCCGATGTGATCTATATAACCGACAAGGATGGTAAATTAATAGATGATATGCCGATCAGGAGATTGGTGCTGAATGAAGCCAGCAAAACCATTCATGATATTATGGACTGGTCATATGTAAAACTGGACATCGAAGATACGACTGACGAAGCGATTTCCCGCTTTAAACAATATGACCGGACCGTACTGCCGGTGACCAATGCGGACAATGTGCTGCTGGGCGTGGTTACCGTTGATGACCTGATCGATGTGGCTGAACAGAAAAGCACAAAAGAAATGCAGCGTTTCGGCGGTGTGGAGTCATTGGAATATCCGTATGTCAAAACTTCTGTTTTTTCCCTGATCAAAAAAAGGGCAGGTTGGCTCATCATATTGTTTGTAGGCGAAATGTTCACCGCGACCGCCATGGGCTTTTTTGAAAAGGAAATTGCCAAGGCCGTCGTTCTGGCGCTCTTTGTCCCGCTGGTGATTTCCAGCGGCGGTAACAGCGGCTCACAGGCAGCTACGCTGATCATCCGGGCACTGGCCGTAGGTGAACTGACCATTAAAAACTGGTTTTACGTGATGCGCCGGGAGCTATTATCCGGTTTGTCGTTAGGTGTGATCTTAGGCGCAATCGGGTTTTTAAGGATCACCGCCTGGCAGAAATTGGGCTGGTATGATTACGGAACCCACTGGCTGCTGATGGCGACTACAATCTTCTTTTCCCTGATCGGTATTGTCATGTGGGGAACGCTGAGCGGTTCTATGATCCCTATTGTACTTAAAAAGTTGAAGCAAGATCCGGCTACTTCTTCCGCGCCATTTGTGGCCACTTTAGTTGACGTAACCGGATTGGTGATCTATTTCAGTATCGCTGCCATTTTATTAAAAGGGACGATATTATAATCCGGTTTCCTATGAACATATTGATCATTGAGGATGAAGCACGTATAGCCACGCTGGTGAAACAGGGCCTGGAAGAACAGGGGCATACCGCAACGGTGGCTTACGATGGGTTGAACGGTAAAAAACTGGCCCTTCAAAACGATTACGACCTGGTGATCTCGGATATCATCTTACCACAGCTCACCGGTATTGAACTATGCCGGGAAATCCGCATGGCTAAGCCTGGTCTGCCTATTATTCTGCTTACAGCTTTAGGCACAACTGACGACAAAATAGAAGGCTTTGATGCCGGTGCGGATGATTACCTGGTGAAACCTTTTGATTTTCGGGAACTATTGGTGCGCATCCGGGCGGTGATGAACCGTAAAAGCGGCAGTCACCTTTCGCAACCCGATATTTTAAGGTATGCTGACCTGGAATTAAATAACCAGACCAAAACCGTAAGCCGTTCTGGCAAAACCATCAGCCTTACGCCAAAAGAGCTGAAATTGCTGGAATACATGATGCACAACCGGGAACGGGTTTTATCGCGTACCGAAATTGCGGAAAAGGTATGGGATACCCATTTTGATACCGGTACCAATTTTATAGATGTGTACATTAACTACCTGCGTAAAAAAATCGACAAGGATTTTGATACGAAGCTCATCCACACGAAATCGGGCCTCGGTTTTATTTTTATAGCAGCGTTATGACCATCCGCAATAAACTCACCTTTTTGTTTACGGCCATCATCGCCAGTCTGTTGTTCGCTTTCGCATTAGTGGTCTATTTTTCTTTCTCCCATAACCGGGAAGAAGAATATTACAGTTCACTGCGCCATGCTGCTATCAATAAAGCGAACCTGTTATTGGATGCGAAAATCCCACCTGCTGTCTTACAATTGATCTATCATAACTCCGAAAATACTTTATTGGAAGAAGAGGTAGCCATCTATGACACTTCTTTTCATTTGCTTTACCATGATGCCGTTGAAATAGATAAGGTAAAGGAAACCAAACAGATGATCGCCCGGATCGTCAGCCAAAAGGAGATCAAATTTTACCAGGGCGATTTGCAGGTGGTGGGTATCCTGTATCACCACAACAACGCCAATTATGTCATTACCGCAGCAGCAAAAGATCAGAATGGCTACGTTAAGTTAAGTAATCTTAAATACACACTGATCGTCTGTTTTTTTGTTGCCGTATTCCTGATCTATATCGCGGGTCATGTCTTTTCGAGCAAAGCCTTAAAACCCGTTTCTGATATGGTGGACAAGGTGGAGGAAATAACAGCAACCAATTTGGACTTGCGCATCGATACGGGAAAAGAAAAAGATGAGATCAGCGAACTGGCCGTCACCTTCAATGAAATGCTTAATCGTTTGGAAAAGTCTTTTGATGCGCAAAAAGAGTTTGTCTCCAATATATCGCACGAACTGCGCACCCCGCTTACGGCCATGCTCACCGAATTACAGGTTGCTGTTGAAAAGGAAAGAAGCAACGATTCCTACAAAGCCTCCATTCATCACGCCATCAGCGATGTGCAGAAACTGGTACGCCTGTCTAACAGCCTGCTCGACCTGGCCAAAGCTAACTATGACCATACCGAGATCAGCTTTAAAGAGTTGCGTTTAGATGAGGTGATCCTGGATGCCCGTAATGATGCCTTGCATGACCAGCCTGGCTGTAAAATAGACATTCGTTTTGAGCAGGAAATAGAAGGTGATAATTTCATTTCCATTTTAGGGAACGAATACCTGTTACGGGTTGCCTTTAAAAACCTGATGGAAAATGGCTGCAAATTTTCCAAAGCAAAGGAAGCTACAGTATCGATCAGCTACAGCAGTGATAAAACTATCCTGCGTTTCATCGATCAGGGTTTAGGTATTGATGAAGCCGAACTCCCGCACATCTTTGAATCGTTTTACCGGGGCGCCAACAAGCAGTTTGCCGGTGGGAACGGGATTGGGCTGTCCCTCACCAAAAAGATCATCGAACTGCATAAAGGCATCATAACCGTAAGCTCTCAGGTTAATGAGGGAACCACGTTCAACATTGAACTTCCGCATGTATAAATGCTCCAATTCTAATGAATTTCTAATTTTTTTCTAATAGTCCTCTAACGGCCCGTCGAAAACAGGCCATCTACCTTTGCGCCTGTAAATAATCGCTGTCCCCGGCAGCAATTATTGATTAAAAGCAAAAGGTCATGAAAAAAAATCTATTCTTCCCTATAGGGCTTGCCGGCTGTATGTTTATGATGGCAGCCTGCCATCAACCGGAAGCCGCCAAAGAAACAAGCGATTATACTTTATCCGGCGATACGATCCAGGTAACGCCAAACTCCAAACTGGCGGGTAAGCTTAAAAACGATGTGGTGAAAGAGCAATCGTATCGCTTACAACTATTGACAGCGGGTACGGTAAAAGCCATCCCAACTCAATATGCCGAGATTGCGCCGCCATTTTCGGGCCGGATTACCAGATCCTATTTAAAGCTGGGGATGCGTACCACACCGGAAACCCCTTTGTTTGAAGTGAGTTCCCCGGATTTTATCACGGCGCAAAAGATCTTTTTCCAGGAGAAAGCTCAGCTGCAGCTGGCAGAAAAAACCCTGAAAAGGCAACAGGATCTGACGGCGCATGGTGTGGGCACACAAAAAGATATGGAAGAAGCCAAAACCGCCTATGAGGTCGAAAAAAAAGAATATGAGAACGCGGTGATCGGTATCAAAATATTTAAGGCCGACCCGGATCAACTGGTGCTGGGTCAGCCCTTGGTGGTGCGTTCGCCCATTGCCGGTCAGGTGATCGAAAACAAGGTGGTGCTGGGGCAATTTATCAAAAATGATGCGGCCAGCGTGGCAACTGTAGCCGAACTATCTAAAGTTTGGGTAGCGGGACAGATTAAGGAAAAAGATATCCGCTTTATCCACGAACTGGATGAATGCTCCATTCAAATCGCTGCCTTGCCAGAGAAACAGGTTAAGGGCAAAGTTTATCATGTGAATGATATGGTGGATGAAGACACGCGCAGCGTTCAGGTACTCATCGAATGTAACAATGCGGATCGCACGTTAAAACCGGGTATGTATGTTACCGTAGATTTTGATAATGCACCTTCCCAGGTTATTCTGATTCCTACCACAGCTGTATTGCAAATGAACGATGAGAGCTTTGTATTTACAGAACCGGCACCAGGGAAATATGTAAAACGAAAAATTGAAACAGCCAATACCGATCATGACCAGGTAGTGATCAAATCAGGCTTAAAATCAGGGGACCGGATATTAACCTCTGGTGGCTTTTATCTACTGGATGCCAAATAAAATACAGCCATCATGAAGAAACTAATTTTTACCGCTATAAACAAGCGCTGGCTTTTCGCGGCGTTATTCGTCCTGCTGGCCATATTTGGCTATTATTCCTGGACACAGTTATCTGTAGAGGCTTATCCTGATATTGCCGATGTGACCTCGCAGGTAGTGACACAAGTACCCGGCCTTGCTGCCGAAGAGGTGGAGCAACAGATTACTATTCCCGTAGAAAGGGCATTGAACGGGATGCCGGGCATGCATGTGATGCGCAGCAAAAGCACGTTTGGGCTTTCTATCATCACTATCGTTTTTGAAGATGGTATTGAGGACTACTGGGCCAGGCAACGCATTACCGAGCGCCTGGGCGATGTCACCCTGCCTTATGGCGCACAGCCCGGCCTTGACCCGCTAACCTCACCCATCGGGGAGATCTATCGTTATATCATCGAAAGCAAAAATCATGACCTGCGGGAGATCACCGATCTGCAAACCTGGACGATTATTCCGCGCATCAAGCAAGTGGCAGGCGTTGCCGATGTGACCAACTTTGGCGGTATCACCACGCAATACCAGCTGGAGGTTGATCCTGGCAAGCTGGAACAATACAAACTTTCCCTTACCGATATACAAGCCGCTATCAATAATAACAATGCCAACGCGGGCGGTAGCGTACTGACACGGGGCGACCTGGGTTATGTAGTACGCGGCATCGGCCTGGTAAAAACATTGGAGGGCTTGGGTAACGTTGTTGTTAAGTCGGTCAATGGCGTACCTGTTTTTTTAAAGGACGTAGGTACTTTGAAATACGGCAACCTGGAACGAAAGGGCATTTTAGGTTATACCGACCGTAAAGTAAATTACAGTGAAGGCGATGAAGGCATCGTGCTGCTGTTAAAAGGCGAAAATCCATCAAAAGTATTAGGGGGCATCCATGCCGCTGTGGATGACCTGAATAAAAATGTATTACCCGAAGGGGTAAGGATCAGGCCGTATATAGACCGGACCAGCCTGGTTGACACCACCCTGCATACCGTATCGCATACGTTGCTGGAGGGCATGACCCTGGTTATTATTGTGCTGATTGTTTTTCTGGGTAATTGGCGCGGTGCATTGATCGTGGCCATCACCATCCCGTTGGCCTTATTGGTTGCTTTTATACTGATGCACTTTACTCATATCCCGGCAAACCTGCTTTCGCTTGGAGCCATCGACTTTGGGATTATTGTAGACGGTGCTATTGTAATGATGGAAACCATTTTGAAAAAGAGAGAGGAAAGCCCGACAGAAGAATTGCAGGAAAACACCATCGGGCAAAGAGCATTGGCCGTTGCCAAACCTATTTTGTTCTCCACGGTGATCATCATTACTGCTTACCTGCCCCTGTTCTCTTTTGAAAGGGTAGAAAAGAAATTGTTTACCCCGATGGCTTTTACGGTGGGTTTTGCCTTGCTGGGTGCATTGGCGGTTGCGCTGTTGCTGATACCGGGCCTGGCTTATGCCGTTTACCGGAAGCCCCGGAAACTCTTCCAAAACAAATGGTTGGAGAAGTTGACTAAAGCCTATTTTGAAGGCGGCAAAAAGGTGATGAAAAAACCAACGCAGGTTTTTATTCCTTTGGCCATTGCCTTAATTGGTGCGGTTGCCCTTTCCATCACCGTAGGTAAAGATTTTTTACCCCCTTTGGATGAAGGCTCTATATGGTTACAGGTGCAATTGCCTCCGGGCGTATCCTTACAGAAATCAAAAGAAATGAGTGATACCCTGCGGCAGCACACCATGAAGTACAGTGAAGTAACCTATATGATGGTGCAGGCAGGCCGTAACGATGATGGTACCGATCCCTGGACAGCCTCGCACTTTGAATGCAGCATTGGCATCAAACCTTACAGCGAATGGAAAAATGGAAGGACAAAAGCCGACCTGATTAACGATCTGGCCAAAGAATATGCAACTATGCCAGGCTATACGGTCGGTTTCAGCCAGCCTATGATCGATGGCGTGATGGATAAAATTGCAGGCGCGCACAGCGAACTGGTGGTAAAAATATAMGGGGAAGATTTTAAAGAGACACGCCGTATTGCAGAAAATGTAATGAGCACGATCAAAAGCATCAAAGGTGCCGCCGATGTGGCTATTGACCAGGAGCCGCCATTACCGCAACTGCAGATATCTGTTGATCGCGATGCCGTAGCCCGTTATGGCCTGAATGTAAGCGACGTATCTGAACTGATTGAAGTAGCTATTGGAGGCAAAGCTATATCACAGGTGTTTTCCGGCAATAAAGTATTTGATGTGATCTGCCGCTATAACGAAGAAAGCCGCAACACGCCCGAAAAAATTTCCAACCTGATGCTTACGTCTCAAACAGGTGCCAAAATCCCATTGTCGCAAATTGCAACCGTAAAAACTGCGACAGGCGAAAGCACCATTACCAGGGAATTGAACAAACGCCATCTGACTGTTAAACTCAATTTGCGCGGCAATGATCTGACCGCGTTTTTAAACGAAGCGCAAAGTAAAATTGAAAGTACCATCAAGTACGATCATGACAAATACACGATCAAATGGGGCGGGCAGTTTGAAAACCAGAACCGGGCCTATGCCAAGCTGATGGTGATTGTACCGCTGGCTCTGGCCATTATGTTCTTATTGCTCTATGGGGCGTTCGGCAAATTCCGCCAGGCTGGATTGATCTTGTCCATTGTGCCACTGGCTTTATTCGGCGGGATGCTGGCATTGAACATCAGGGGTATGACATTGAATGTGTCTTCGGCCGTAGGATTCATCGCCTTGTTTGGTGTAGCCATACAGAATGGCGTAATACTGATCTCGCACATCAATGACCTGCGGAAAAAAGGATACGATTTACTAAAAGCTGTTGTGGAGGGAGCCGAAGATCGTTTTCGCCCGGTATTGATGACCGCCACTGTTGCAGCATTGGGTTTACTGCCCGCATCGCTGGCAACAGGCATCGGTTCTGATGTGCAAAGGCCATTGGCGACGGTAATTGTATACGGATTGTTTGTAGCAACAGCCATTACCCTGTTTGTGCTGCCTGCCCTGTATTACATGCTGGAAAGCAAATGGGGAAAGGATGATTTTAAACCGGCAGAACCTCAGAAATAAGCTTTAAAGACATGAAAACTAAGAATTTCAATATCATATATCTGTTTTTATTCATCGTAGTGATGAAGAATACAAAAGCATTGGCGCAGCAAAGCGCTGATACCGCTTTTGCAAAGATCAAACTACCACTTGCGCAATTTTTAAGTCTGGTGGGAAAACAGAACCTGGATTATCAGGCTCAAAAATACAATGTAAGTATTGCCGAAGCAGGAATAGAATCCGCGAAAGTGTTTCCCGATCCTGAATTATCTTTCGGGGCATTCGATAATCAGAATACCAGTAAGAAACTGGGCTACGGCTATAACGCCGGCCTGAGCACCACTTTGGAATTGGGCGGAAAAAGAAGGTCAAGGATAGATCTGGCTAAAAGCCAGGTGGAGCTAAACAAAGCCATGCTGGAGGATTATTTCCGTAACCTGCGGGCCGACGCGTCACTGGCTTATTACACGGCCATACAGAATTTTTATATTTTCCAGGTTCAGAAAAACTCCTGGGAAAATATGGATAAGCTGGCCAAGGCTGATTCTATCCGTTTTAAACTGGGTGCTATTACACAAACCGATGCACGGCAATCCAAACTGGAAGCAGGTACCTTAAGAAATACCCTGTTCCAGAATGAAGCTGACTGGAAAACAGCGCTGGTACAACTTAACTTACTGACCGGCAAAGCCCATGCTGATACCTTATTTATGCCTTCAGGCGATTTTGATAAACTGGACAGGGATTTTTCATTGGGTAACCTGATTGCCAACGCGCAAAATAACAGGGCCGATCTGGTGGTGGCTTTAAACACTAAAACCGCTGCTGAAAAAAGCCTGCAACTGGTTAAAGCCAACCGGACAATTGACCTCGGCATTAACCTGGGTGGCACTTACAATGCGGCAGCTACCAGCGACATAGCGCCAACACCGGCTTACCGTAGTTTGAATGCCGGACTGTCCATACCCCTGAAATTCTCCAATCATTATAAGGGGGATATTAAGGCCGCGCAGTACACCATCAAACAATCGGCAGTACAATATGACCAGGTGTTGCTGCAAATCCAAACGGAAGTGATGCAGTCCTGGATGAATTATAAGGCGGCGCAGCAACAGGCCACGCAGTTTAAGAATGGTTTACTAACCGAAGCACAAAAAGTTTTGGACGGGAAAACCTACAGCTATAAACGTGGCGAAACCTCGCTGCTGGAGGTGTTGAATGCCCAGCGTACTTATAATGATGTGCAGCAGAGTTACTATCAGGCCCTATTCAATTACGCCTCGGCCCTGATTACGCTGGAGCGCTCAGCAGGCATCTGGGATTTACAATAATCAACCGAATCATGAAAAAGAAATTTTACTTCATTTGCTTATCACTGGTTTTCCTGACCATGTTTTATTCCTGTGAAAAAGATCCCAGCGGTAATGGCAGCCTAATTATTACAGTGCATTATCATGACCAGCCCGTAGCAGCAGCCAAAGTATATTTAAAAATGGGTGTTTACACCAATCCAAACTTTACGGATAGCCAGTATGATGGTATCCTCACTACAGACGGCAACGGGATTACTACCTTCAGTAACCTGACACCCGGAAGGTATTATATAAAGGCCATTGGATATACAAATCAAACAACAGTACAGGGGGATACTATTGCCACTGTGGTACGCCGCTACAGGGGAGATAATATATCTAACTTTACTATTGATGTACAATAACCATGATCTGTGAGTATGTGATTCCGCCATCGGGATCATCATCTGCACAGTTATTTCAGAAACCGGTGATGAATATTCTTGCCATTAGTATTTGGTTATTAAAGCACAATACATCATTCCTGAGCGGAAAGCCGATGGCTTTTCATTCAGTTTGCTGATATGCTCATAACCGAGGTTCCGGAATAAGGTTTGCAATTGATGAAAACTGATCGGGTACGGCACCCAGGTATTGGCCTTATCGGTATCGTATTCGATGATCAGGAGTCGCGGGCTTCCGGCAAATAAGGTTTCCAGTTTCCTGATCAGGAGCTCTTTGTCTGACACATAATGGATCGCGTTGGCCATTAGGATACCGTCAAGACCAGTCAACCTCAACTCCTCCTTTTCAAAATTGGCTTTGACAAAATCAACACCGGGAATGTTCAACCGCTCTTGTTCCCGGTCAACTGCGGTAACGTGGCTTCCCTGTGGCAACAGATCGATCAGTGCACGGGTAAACGTACCGCTGCCACAACCTAAATCCGCCCAGGTCGGTTTCCTTGTTTTATCATAAATACATCAGCAAAAGGTGTGAATGATGTAATTTATACTGTAAGTTATGTAATAGTAAAACCTGTGGCAATGATCACTTTTAAACATGATAGACACGGCAAAAGATTTAGGCGTTTGGATGGACCATCAAAGTGCCAATTTAATGGAGTTTACAACAGACCCTATTTCAACAAAAACAATTGAATCAAAATTCACACATGCAGAAAAGGAACAAACACTCGCAAAGAGCGAAAACCTCATGCATAATAAAGAGCAACATGAACAAGCGGATTATTATAGAGAATTAGGCGATATAATTAGAAATTATGACGAAGTGATTCTTTTTGGCCCTACTGATGCTAAAGTGGAACTGTATAATACGCTCAAGGACAACCCTCTTTTCGCCAAAATAAAAATTGAAGTTATAAACGCTGATAAAATGACAGAGAACCAGCAACATGCCTTTGTAAGGGAGCATTTTTCAAGGTATTAATGCCTTTTCTGTTTTCACAACTAAGGGCAAATTATATTCATTTGCTATTCGAATTTTCGAGGATTGTCATATTCAACTTTTTTCATGTTAAATTTCGCATAACTTAGGTCTCCTGTTTTCAACCTCCACAAAACTTCAAAAGCGGTGGGCACAACTACATTATTCATTTCTTTATACTTTGCCAGTTTGATTATCCATGTTTCTAAGTGCTCTTTATCCATATATCGTTTTGTTTCAAGCTGTATGATTTCGCCGGCATCATTAAACGTTACGACATAAAACAGGGATAAGCCATTATGGTTAAAAGTAAATTTAGAAGTATGTGTGTCGATCGCGGACCATTGTAAGTTTTCGCTGGGCAATAAATTGGTTGGGTATAAAACACTTTCACCAAGCCAGCGCAATAGCTCGCCCTGGTCAAATGTTTCGCCCCGGCCGTCTACCATATTATAAATGGATAAAAGCGAAACAACAAGCCTTCCTTTATCAGCAATATACATGTCACGCGCAGTAAACATCGTCGTAGAACCTTTCCAGATAAAACCCGGCTTTTCGGTAGTGGCATATTGCTCTCCATTTATGTTGATCCAGCCATTATTTGCTCCGGTTTTAAATTGCCCATCATGGGTCATTCTTACATAACTGATATAGGGCTGACCTTCTTTCAACACCAATTTAAAATATCGTTGCACGGGTTCGGGCAGGCCAAGTAATTGCTGATCACTAAATATTTTGTTGGAAATAGGCTTTGATTGTGAAAAAAGTGTTTTTACTTCTTTACTAAATCTGATCGATAAATTTATCCTGCCACCAATAAATAGCAAGATCAGGGATCCAAAAAGGGTGAGTGTAATGATCATCGGTTTTTTATATTTCACTGGGTTTAATTTTATATAGATTTCTAACTTGCGGCAACAACGCAACAAAAATGATGACGACCGCATAAAACATATAAAAGGTATGTAGCCAATGAATTGTCTGGAGATAGACCATTTCCATTTGTATCCACACGATCAGCGCAAAAGCGATATAAATTGTGTAAGTCCACACCCAATGCATATCATTAAAGAAATTTAACCTTTCTGCCCATTTTGATTCTATTTTCTTTAGCAGTGCAAATATTAAAAGCAACGGAGCGAATCCAAGAAATATGAATAAAAGAATTCCGGGTATCAGGAAGGTATTAAACGGTGAGTTATCCAACATGGACAATGGCATGGTTATTAATTTACCCGATGGAGAAATAATTAATAAGCCGCCACCGGCAACGGCTCCAAAGCCGAGCAGCGCCAGTAAGAACAATAGAATACTTAGGGTTGGTTTCATTTTCATGATCGTTTTTACATTGAATTAAGGGTATGTTTTAAATCTGACGTATAAACCAATCAACAGGCCGCCTAAGCGATACCGGTTCGGAATAAGTTTTTAAATAGCCTATCCGCAATATAAATTGTACGTTGTCGGTTATGCCGATTGATCGGTTTAATGATCCATAAGTTGCCGGTTCTTCTAATATCTGTGTCATCGGGTGCATTGCTATACCCTTATCGCGGACTTTTAAAAATAACCTTTGCATTTGTTTCCCCGTTTCAATCAAAGTTTCTACTGAATTACCTTTACTGCTGATCAGCATCCAGCCGGCGGATTGCGACACTTGTTTGATCACATTACTGATATTCTGTTCCCGGAATCCCTTTTCCATTACATTTGCCTTGCCGTAAAAATTTCTGACCACCCAACCGGGTATTCCTTCTATTTCCATTCCGGCAGTTGTAAGTCCATCGCGGTGTTTCTCAGCTTCTTTGCTCGAAAACCTTATCCAATCTGACAATTCCTTTTCGGCGATATCTCGATAGGATTGAAGTTTGTTGGCTTCAATAGTTTGTTCATTAATAAGAAGGTATTCTTCAGATGTATTGGGGATAAAATGAAACACATCTGGCTCTCCGTTTATTAAATAATTTAGATCTTCCTTTTTTAGTAGTTCATTACCATAATTCGATCTAACTGTTCTGCGAAGTTTGATTTTTTCAATATCATATTTAACGGTATTACCGTTTTTTTTCAACTTTACATTCATTATATTCTCATCCTGATTGGTATGGGCCATCATTGTAAACTGACAGTCATACCCCAGGTTATTGGCTGCATATTCAAGGTTCTGGACAAATGCACCAATTGATAAAATGGTTTCCCGTTGATACGGATCAACGCCAGGTAGCCACCTGCTTTTATCGTTACCAATTACCCAGTGGTAGGGTTCGATATATTTAATAAACCAGGGCTGCGTATTGTGCCCACTGGGAGCCAGGGAGGCCAAAAACAATATATGCCTTTCGTCTGGTTTCAGTGGTATTCCCTCTGTTTCCTTTGGGTCAATATCGGTACGTACAAAATTACTTTTATCACTAAGCAAATAATATGATCCACCTATAACAACTACTGTTCCTCCGGCAATCAGTAAAAATTTTCTCCTGTTCATTCTTTTGAATTTAAATCCGCGGTGAGGCAGATGCCATTAAAATCTAATCCAGGCTCAGGATGCAATTTCTCATAACTGATTTACTCGTAACCACTTTTGATAATGGTCTGGATCATCTTGAAACGTCCGTTCGGTTTAATATAATTTGACAAGTGTGCTGGAATGATGATGCCTTGGCCGGACTGCAGAATGTGTGCCACGCTATCTATCACAATCTCCGCCTGACCTTCAACGATCTGGGCAAAGGTGTCGAAGGGAGAAGTTTTCTCCGTTAATCCTTCGCCGCTGTCAAACGACATAATACTGATGTTGCCTGTGGACTTCTTGATGATCGTTTTGATCACCACTGAGTTCGGTACGTATTCAATGATCTCAACAATAATATGTGCCTTCCCCTTTTCAAATTCAGAACTGTGAGCTCTCAACTGGTCATTGTTGGTACCCATATGCTATAATCTAATGATGTTAAATATGGCGTAAAGGTGCATTTACCGGGATGGGAATGTATTACACAAATCTTTATATCTGTTACATCATTCACACATCGTTAAAGCGGAAATTTGACGTCGTTCCCACGAAGAAGCGTTACAGCTAAGCCCGGCGAATGAAATATGAAAACCATGTTTTGAGTTTATTATTCATTATGAAAACTATCAGGAGTTCCATTCCTTGTCTACGTAATCATAATATCTCCATATCCACAAGCGATTTAATTGTCCATTCATTAAAAATGTTCTACATCACTTATCAAAGCAATTCTCATCATAGTTATTACTAATCCCAAGTCTATCTTTATATTTAAGTTGGCTGGACTATTTTTTGATGCCGATCAACCACCTTATTTCAGTTTTATAACTTCTAAAAAGCAAATAGAACATGAAGCTTTACATCAAAAACATGGTATGCATCCGCTGCAAAATGGTAGTAAAGCAGGAACTTAAAAAACTATCACTACGCTACTTAGCCGTTGAGTTGGGTGAAGTAGAAATGATGGAAAATGTGTCTTTGATTCAGTTGGCGGACCTGAAGGCCGGATTGCAAAAATTCGGGCTCGAATTAATGGATAACAAAAAAAGTATCCTTATCGAAAGGATAAAAAAGGTTATTGTTGAATTGATCCATTATGCTGATGAGCCTGCTAAAGTAAATTTTTCAGATCACCTAAGCGAAAAATTAAACCACGACTATACTTACATGGCCAATTTATTTGCAGAGGTAGAGGGTGTAAATATTGAGCACTATTTGCCATGCCACATATCGCAGTTTTAATGACCTGCCATAACAGAAAGCAAAAAACCCTCAGCTGCCTGAAGTTGCTTTTTAAGCAAAAAGGACTTGGACAGGAATACACCCTCCAGGTTTATTTAGTAGACGTTGGCTCTACTGATGGAACAGGCTTAGCGGTAAAAATGAACTTCCCGATGGTAAAAACCATTATGGGTGGTGGTAACCTTTTCTGGAACAGGGGTATGCATACGGCCTGGGCAATCGCCGCCGAAGAAAATGAAAGAATTGATTATTACTTGTGGCTTAATGATGATACCGAGATTTATGGTAATGCGCTTCTATCATTGTTATCCGCTGCGGCGTTAACTAACAGTCAATCTATTATTTGTGGCTGTATAGAATCTCCTTTTAAACAAGGCGAACTTACCTACGGTGGTGGGAATATACAGGGTAACACACGAATTATGAATCACCCTAACACAGGAATAGTGTCATGTGACATTATCCATGGCAATTGTGTGTTAATACCCAGGTTTGTGTATAACAAAATCGGCAACCTTGATTGGAAGTTTACACATGCCATTGGTGATCATGATTATGGTTTAAGGGCTAAAAAAGTTGGGATATTATCATATACTACCGGTGAGTTTATTGCCGCTTGCGAGTACAATGAGAGTTTTCCCAAATGGCGACAATCGAAAGTTAAATTTAAAGATCGGATAAAAAACCTTTACTCGCCATTAAGCTATAGCCCTCCAAACGAGTTTTTTGCTTATGAAAAGAGGCATTTTGGAATATTGACAGCAGTGAAACATTTTTTGTCAATTCATTTGCGCCTGATATTGCCGGGCTTAATTAAATGATAGATTGATATAAAGTATCAAAGCATCAAAAATTAAACAAAACCCAATAATTAAAAATAGTTACCAATGAAAAAAGTTCTATTATCGGCGTTTGCTTGTGACCCAACACAAGGGTCTGAACCGGGGAACGGTTGGAATTGGGCAATAGGGTTATCCAAAAATGATTTTGAGGTATATTGCTTTACACGCGATGTAGGCCGGCCTCATATCGAAACGCTTGATGTGCCTGCTAATCTTTTCTTCCACTATATTGCATTGCCTTTACGCCTGGAATTTCTTTTTGGTATGTCAAAAGCAACTATGTACTTGTATTATATTTTATGGCAATGGCTTGCTTATCGCAAGGCAAAGTCATTAAATAAGAAAATAAGTTTCGACCTATCGCATCATGTTACCTGGGGGAGTGTTCAATTAGGGTCTTTTATGTATAAACTTCCCATACCTTTTGTGTTTGGACCGGCTGGCGGTGGCCAACAGTCGCCTGTTGCATTTAAAAAATACTTTGGGCAAAGTTGGAGTGTTGAACAAAAACGGGAAAAAGTTTCGCGGTTTTTAATGCGGTTTAATCCTGCCTGTAAAACCATGTTTAATGCTGCATCTGCTATTTGGGTATCCAACCCTGATACCGCGGCCTTAGTGAAAGAACGGAGCTCATCACCGGTACATTATACGCTGGATGCGGCTTTACCATTTTCATTTTTCCCCACTGAGTTTAAGCCTAAGATTTGCCGGGCTGGCACCCTTAGGCTTTTATGGGTAGGACGCCTGATGCCTCGAAAGGGAGTATTGTTGCTGATAGAAGTAATGAAGGAATTACAGCAATACCAGGGTATTACGTTAACAATGGTGGGTGACGGGGAACAAAGGGAAGCTTTGTTGAGCTCTATAAACGAAAAAGGTTTATCGGCAAGTGTAACGTGGAAAGGAAATGTGCCATTTGAAGAAATAAAGGCATTTTATGCCGGGCATGACGTTTTCTTTTTCGCGTCATTACGAGATTCCTGCCCGGCCCAGTTGGTAGAAGCAATGGCCTATGGAATGCCTGTTATTACTTTAAACCTGCATGGGCAAGCCATTATTGTAAACGATGAAACTGGATTTAGATGTGCTTGCAATGATCCGCAACAGGCTGTAAAAGAATTAGCCAAAGCTGTATTGAAGCTCTATCATGATCAGGACATGGTTACAACTATGAGTAAAGCTGCGCATGCTTTTGCATTAAAGCAAACCTGGGATAGCAAGATCCAAACCATTATTGCTGAAAGTTATCCAAATAACAGTTCTTAAAGTACTGAAATAAACGTAAAAAAAATCACAAACTAACAGCGATATAAAAGGATCAAAATCGTTTTGTTGGTTAACTAAACACTTATCACCTTTTAAAAATCAGCCTATGGATACTGCACCAATTTTAGTTTTTACATATAAAAGATTGGAATCTTTGAAACTTACCATAGCGACTTTGCAAAAAAATATTTGGTCTGCTGAATCAGATCTTTATATTTTTTCTGACGGGCCCAAAAGCGACAAAGATGTTGAACAAGTAATTAAAGTTAGAGAGTTTCTAAAAACCGTCGATAGCTTTAAAAGCGTTAAAATAAAGGAAGCCGCAATAAATAAAGGGCTGGCAAATTCAATTATAGATGGTGTTACAGAGGTGTTAGCGTTTTCTGATAGTGTTATAGTTTTAGAGGATGATCTGTTAACAACAACTAATTTTTTGAGTTTTATGAATGCGGCGCTGCTAAGATATAAAGATTCAAGTGCTGTATTTTCCGTCTCAGGATATTCGTTAGATTTAGGTGAGGATGAATTTCAAGCTTCCGATGTTTATTTTTTAAAGCGCGGATGGTCCTGGGGGTGGGCAACATGGAAAGACCGATGGAGTGAGGTTGATTGGCAAGTGAAGGACTACGAATCATTTAAGAGGGACAAAAAGAAACGAAAAGAATTTGCCCAGGGAGGATCGGACCTTAACAAGATGTTAAAAAATCAAATGAAGGGCTTGTTAGATTCATGGGCAATCAGGTGGTTTTATTACCAATATAAGGTTAAAGGGCTCACTTTATATCCTGTCAGGTCTAAGATTTATAACAATGGCTTTGATAATTTGGCGACTCACACAAACGGTTCAGATAAACGTTACCGACCAATTTTAGATAACGGGCAATCAGTTGATTTTAATTTTCCGGATACAATCTCAGTACATCCATATTACGATAAAAAGCTTTTAGTAAAACTCGGAATAAAAGCAAGGGTCATCTCTAAATTAGAAACTGTTATATTAATGATTAAAAGGATATTATGATTAAGTTGCTGTTAAAGTTACGGGATATTTACCTGGTAAATATAAAATGGCGTAATTATAAAATTGGGAAAAATTTTCATGCTGGCGCCCGGGTAAGATTATGGGCCAAAAGTCACCTTGAAATTGGAAGAAATTTCTATATAGGAAGAGATTCGCAAATTGAAACCAATTGTAAAATCGGTGATCATGTGATTTTTGGCAATAGGGTAGCACTGGTGGGGAGATATGACCACAACTTTCAGCAATTGGGGGTGCCAATAAGATTAGCTTCACAAATTAGAGATGCTGATTACAGTTGGAAGGGCTTATATGAAACCATCATAATTGAAGAGGATGTTTGGATAGGCTACGGTGTTATAGTGATGAGTGGCGTAAAAATAGGTGCCGGATGTATTATAGCTGCCGGCTCTGTAGTTACAAAAGATGTTGAAGCATATGCTGTATATGGTGGTAACCCTGCAAAAAAARTAAAAGACCGTTTCTCCACCCTAAATGAAAAAAATGAACATGTCGAGCTATTTAATTCCAAATTTAGATAAATAACACCTGGTCGTATTAACTATTAATTAATTAAGAATGTCTCACACTGATTTAAAGCCATCCCTTTTTAATACTTCTATTCTTTTTTTAATTTTTAATAGGACGTATTTAACTCAAAAAGTTTTCGATAAAATAAAATTAATAAGACCTAAGTTTTTGTATGTGGCGGCTGATGGCCCCAGGGCAAACAGGGCCGACGATGTAAAAAACTGCGCAGAAACACGAAAGATTATTGAACAGATTGATTGGGATTGCGAAATAAAAACGCTATTCAGAGAAAATAATCTTGGATGTGGGCCAGCAGTTCGCTCGGCCATTTCCTGGTTTTTTGAAAACGAGGAAGCTGGGATTATTTTGGAAGATGATTGCGAGCCAAACCAAACTTTTTTTTCATTTTGTGAAGAGTTGTTGATTAAATACAAAAATGAAGACGTTGTTAAGTTTATTGGTGGAAACAACTTCCAAAACGGACGCCAAAGAGGCCAAGGCAGTTATTATTTTTCACATTATCCGGCTTCATGGGGTTGGGCAACATGGCGAAGGAGCTGGCATATATTTAATCCTGATATAACCGAAGCTGCGAAAGAAATAAGAAAAGGAAAACTTAATTCTATCTTCAACTCACTACAAGAGAAAAAACATTGGTCGAAATCTCTTTATAAGGCAAGTAAGGAAAGTGATAACGTTTGGGATTTTCATTTCTATTATGCCATTTGGAAAAGTGGCGGCTTGTGTATTACACCTAACCAAAATTTAGTCATTAATTTGGGTTTTTTTAGCCAGGGCACTCATTACTTTCTGAAAGATTCTACCAAAACAAATGTTAAAAGTGAGACAATGATTTTTCCTTTGAAACATCCGGATAGTATAATGGTAGATAGGGAAGCTGACAAATACACATTTAATAATTTTTATAGTCATTCTAAACAGCGTGCCTTGAGACTATTGCGGGAGAATGATATAACCACAATTTTTACATACTTTAAAAAAAAATTTTTTAATTAATGACGAGTTAAAGAGAAAACGACTTATTTTACTATTGAAGGTTTGGACTATGATTGTAGTGATATTAACTCAAAAAAGTGCTTGCGCTAACATAAATGTTTAAGGCTTAAAATAATCACCTATACTTATCAGTTTAAATTGGCAACTTTTTTTTATTTTTAGCGTAATAAGATGCAACAAGTTTTTAAAACCAATACAATTCTTGGGCATTAATGTTTTATTGCAACTGACATACCGTTAAAAAATTAGTGACCATGCCTGACAATTTATCAACAGATAAAACTCGAAATGTTGATTCTGATTACCATTCGGAACCAGAAATAAGGGATGATCCGAATCACGTAAAGATAACAGTGGATGGGGGAGAAGGTACTTATCATAAAGGAGGGCTTATCTTGGCTATAGTAATCATATTTCTCTTAGGATTTTTAGCAGGTGCTTTAATATTTTAGCCCGATGGCTGTAGTGATTAGTTTATGTATAAAAGCATATAATTACAACTGATGGCCATATTTAGCAAGTTTTGGGTTCGGAGCGGTCGGAATTTCGAAAAATAGTGCTAACAAACTGATTACTGCAAAATCATTGTATATCATCTGGCGAACTATTGTTTTTTTTAATCCTACTTAATTTCATCGTATGATTTTTAGAATTTTCGCTCGCGCTATGTTCTCATTGAATGTAGTAGCTTTATTATTAGTTTCCTGTAAGAATGAAAATGCTATAATGGCAGGCTATATTGTAGCAAAAAGTATTGATGTTAAAAAAATTGTCTTAAATACAAATGCCTCAACAGTTCAATTTGATGCCCCTGCAGGTACAGATGTTACGATTGCATTGCAAGAAGCTTTAAATAATTACAAAGTTGTTAACATTAATAAAAGCTATATCATAAGTAATACGTTAACAATACCATCCGGCGTTACTTTAACAGGATGTGGGCTTAATAACGCAGTTTTAAAAGCAGCTAACACCCGAACAGGGTTATTAAATTCCCGGGGAATTTATATTGACCTAACTAACAAAACATCAGTTAACGTATGGGGAATAAAATTGCAGCCGGCAGATAATATGCTTAACCAATCAGGTTGGGCTAATGCAGTAATACTATTGTCCAATTCCAGCAATTGCTCAATCTACGGGAATAACTTCGATTTTTCTTTTCCATATAGTAAAGGCATGGATGCTGTATGGATCACGGGACCTTCATCAAATAACATTATCTCAAATAATTATATTAAAACTCTGGGAATAACTTATTGTGAAAATGGCGCATTCAATAATACTGTTCAGTACAACCAATTAGTTAACTCCAATGCCAATGCGTTAGGAGGTATTGGTAACGGAAGTAGCCCATGTATAAATAACAAAGTATTGAATAACACAATAGAGAATGCTGGAAGAATGGGAATAGAAGATCAGCAAAACGTTATTGGCACCCTTATAAGTGGCAACATAATTAAAGGAACCGGAAAATTAAAAGGGATAAATCCCGGAGAAGGATCAGGTATTTCAGCTGTTGCGATAAGTACCGTTGTTAAAAATAATAAAATTACAGATGCTAAAGATTTTTATATTGAAGTTGGTGGCAGTAATAAGGTAAGCGTGATTAACAACAATATATATGATACGGGCATATGTTCTGGAATATTTGTAAATTTTTTGGGTAATGCTATTGCTGACGTATCTAAAACAACAATTGTAAAAGGAAATACGGTTGTTGGATGTTTAAAATGCATAGAAACTTTTGGCAACACAACCACACAGTATGTAACTATTGACTCTAATACAATTGCCGACCCAATTTCTCATGCCATTAATATTGATGCCGGAAGTTCAATAAAGTCGATTATTCTGTTAAAGCGTAATAATATAACGTTCAATAATAAAACAAATTCAACCAGGTACGGAATATCAACTTACACCAGGACTATAAGCGGCCAGCAAAACTATACTTTTAATATTGATCATAATATTATCACTTACAAGGCTGCAGCCACCAAGGGTACTGGTTATGATAACAGTATGATTATTGCCTTTGACAATGCAGTTATTAGCTATAATACCATTAATGGATATACGGGTGGTTTAAACTATGGTGTTAGTAATAATGGGGCTATTACAAAAGGTGTTAGTTTTGTGGGGAATATAGTTAATCTAGCTATTTGGAATATTGCCCAATTCCCAAAGTGATAGTGTTTTAAGTTTGTGTTTATTAAATAAAATGTTTATAATCAAATACTTAAATATCGTAAAATAAGTAAACAGAGTGATGCAAAAATACCATCCCGTTTATTATGGTGCGCCGGGCACGGGCGCAAACTATAGGGCGAGAGTCCCGAACGCACCTTGATAGTGGGAAGCGTTAACCAAAGGCAAGGGTATGTCATACATTTGATATCTATGGCATACTTGCGTTAAAATCTATATTATCATTTACCATTGCCCACCTGATTTGAAAGTATTATTTTGAGAAACAAGGAGTTGGCGGATATTTTGTATGTATTGGAGAAATATTTTTTCAAATAAGTACATGAGGGCTTGCATGCTGTTGGGCTGCATTGCATTATTGTGCCTGGTAAACCGGGCCGGCGCGCAGCAGGCAGCCGTAATACGTGGCAGCGATTTTGGTAAACATAACCAGGTTTTTCTTGATGACTCTGTTTGGTTTTTTCACCCCGGCGAATTGCCTGTCAGTAAGCGGCCTGCAACCACCACGGCGGGCTGGGATACCCTGCGCCATACCGCCAAAGCGCCCAGGCAATGGGGGGGGATGGGCTGGTTCGGCTTGTGGCTAAAGGCCGATACCGGGCTGGTTAACAGAAAACTTTTCATCGCTATTAATCACGATGGCGCTTCAGAAATATTTATGGATGGTAAGCCGATAGGCGGCTATGGCAAGGTTGGCCACTCGGCACAGCAAATGGAGGCTATCCGCGCGCCAAGGGAACTGATCCCGCTTTGGTTTACCGATACCCGCCCCCACCTGCTTACTATCCGTTATTCAAATTTCTTTGGGGTTTACCCCAATTTTTGGGGCTTTCAGCTTTCCATTGGCGATTATGTAAAACGGGCCGAAAAAACCAGAGCGAGTAAACAGTTGCTTGATTATCTGCCCATGTTTGCTGCGGCGCAACTGATATTGGGCCTGCTGCATTTCCTGTTCTTTCTTTTTTATCCCCGGCAAAAACTTAACGCTTATTACGCGCTGTTTGTATTATTGGTAGGTATAAATGGCATGGCTGTTTACCTGTATTATTTAACGCCGTATCCATCGGTGCAATACCTTGCCGATTTTACAACCATTGCCTGCAAAGTGCTCATCATGTGGGCTGCGGTGTTGTTACTATACGTACTCAATTACCGCCAGGTACCCAGGTGGCGCATGATGGCCTTAAGCGGCATTACGCTATTTTACCTTGTAGAGTATATTTTAAAGTTTTGGATTTTCAAGTTTGCTACATGGGACGACTATTTTTACATAACCTATATTGTTTGCATGCTGGATGGCCTATGGTCGGCAGCCCAGGTTATTAAGCGGGGGCAAAAAGATGCCTGGCTTATTGGTATTGGCGTAGGCACAATAATATTGGTTTTTGTTTTTGCCTGGGATGATATGTTTACCATCTGGCCGTATGGGCTTAACTCCCTGCGTTTATTTGTAATGGGCGCGGGATCATTAGTTTTGCCACTTTGCTTATCGCTTTACCTGGCGCTTGATTTTGCGCGTACCAATCAAAGCCTTACGGCCAAACTGAGGGAGGTAGAAAATCTATCGGCCCGAGCACTTGCCCAGGAGGCCGAAAAAACGGAACTGATAGCCACCGAAGCCCGGCGACTGGAGCAGATTGTGCAGCTACGCACCGCTGAGCTGAAAGAACAAGCAGATAAGCTGCTGGAGTTAGACGCGGTAAAATCGCGCTTTTTTACCAACATTACCCACGAGTTTAAAACACCACTCACGCTGATCATGAACCCGGCTAAGGAGTTATTATATACGCCTGCCGCTGATACCAATAAAAATCTGCGGCTTATCATCAGCAATGCCGAACGTTTGCTGCAATTGATTAACCAGCTACTGGATTTAAGCAAAGTAGAAAGCGGCCTGATGGATGTAAACCTGGCGCCGGTAGATTTGGTTGCGCTTGTAAAATTGCACACCCTATCCTACGAATCGCTGGCTTTACGAAAGGGCATCACCCTGCATTTTACTGCCTATCGGCACGCTCTTTGGATTTTAGCCGACCGGGATAAAATGGATAAGATAATCCTTAACATCCTCTCAAACGCGTTGAAGTTTACCGTTGAAGGAAAGGTGGAAATTGTACTACATGAAAATGCCGAAGCAACTAACAGCACCTTCACCCTCACGGTACGAGATACAGGAAAAGGCATCCCGGCGGCCAAATTGCCGTACATTTTTACCCGCTTTTACCAGGCCGATCCGTCGGATACCCGGTCGGCAGGCGGTACGGGTATTGGCCTGGCGCTCACCAAAGAGCTGGTTGAACTGATGGGTGGAAAAATAAGGGCTGAAAGTACCGAGGGCTTGTTTACACATATGCGCATAGATATGCCATACCAGGCTGCTGAAGCGGTTACGGAACCTGTAGCGGAAACACAAACCGGCGAGGCATTTACGCCGGTATTTGATAAAGCTGAAACGTTGGCGACCGGTGAAGGCAGCCCGCTGATCCTGTTGATTGAGGACCATCATGAACTAAGGGAATTTATAAGGCAATCGCTGGCCGGCAGGTACCGGTTAATTACCGCGGCAGATGGTGAAGAAGGCATAGCCCTTGGCCTGCAACACATCCCCAACCTGGTTATTACCGACCTTATGATGCCTAAGGTAAGCGGTTACCAAGTGAGCGAAACGCTAAAAAAAGATGAAAAAACCAGCCATATTCCCGTCATTATCCTAACCGCCAAAGCCGACCTGGACAGCCGCATACAGGGGATTGAAACCGGGGCCGATGCTTACCTGGCCAAGCCCTTTGATCAGCGGGAATTGCTTGCTCTTATTGGAAACCTTATTGGTTTGCGTGAGCAATTACGCTTGCATTACAGCAACTGCGACCTGTGGCTTAAAGATGTGACTGCCCTACCCTCCATTGAACAGGATTTTATAGCAAGAATACGCCAGGCCGTTGAAAGCCACCTGAATGAAGAGGGTTATAGTGCAGATCAGCTTGCTACCGATATGGGACTTAGCCGCACACAATTGCACCGCAAACTTAAAGGCCTCATCGGCCAGGCTCCCGGCGAACTGATCCGCATTGTTCGCCTTCAATATGCCCATGGCCTGTTGGAGCGTCGCGTTGCCACCGTATCCGAGGTGGCTTATATGGTTGGTTTTGGCAGCCCTGCCAGCTTTTCGGTTAGTTTCTCGCGCCATTTCGGCTTTGCCCCAAGTAAGGTGGTAGAAGCCTAAACCTTAACAATTACCTTATAGCTTTTAAGCAAATTGATCCTTGCCGATAAAAAACGCAACAAAATCGAAAGGATTTGCAACATGCGCGAAAATGTATTTTGGATGGGGTATGTTTATTTGTGAAATGATTACGACTGTCTTATAACTTGTATTGGTACTGTTTAACGCGGTTTCAAATCATTTCACAAATATTCTTACCTACCTATGAAAAGCCTAAAAACAATCTTAGCAATACTGCTTACTGTGCAACTAAGCTGCCTGATATTTGTCGGATGCGATTTTAGTAAAGGCATTAAAAAAGATCTGCGCACCGGTTTATCGTTCAGCTACAACGGCTTTATCGTGCAGGACGTTTTATTGATAGATCCGGCTAATAAACGGATGACCGATAATAAAGTAAGCCTGAATACCAGCATAGCTATAGCAGCGCTCGGGCTAAACAATTATGGGCTTAAGGACGGAAAGGTTTTCCCGGGGATGATGCTGTTGGTGACCGATAAAAAGGGAACTCCCATACTTAAAGCCGACGACCTGTTTGCCGGCGACCAGGGCCACCCACCGGCGGCGGCCTCAGAGCTGCGCGGAGACATCACCATTGCAAGACCAATGGTAACCGGCGAAACCTATCATGTTAAAGTACACATTTGGGACAAGGTAAAAGCCGACAACGAATTAAATATCGACGCCGACCTGGTTGTACAATAAGTTATTATACCCTTAAAATTGGTAACCTTTTAAATTATTTACCATGGCCATTTTATTGCCGAGAAAACCGACCCTTATTTGCCTGTTAGTGCTGGGCCCCATTTGCGTGGTGGACGGCATTGTCAAAAAAAACACCCAAGAGATTCTGGCAATGTTGGCCGTATTCATATATGCCACAGTAACCCTGATTATGGACAGCAGAAAAAAGAAAAAGCTTATAAATAAAAAAGATAAGGAGTATAGAAGTTCATTATAGCATATGAAAAGCACATGGATCATATTAATCACGTTGCTGCTGATACCTGGTTATGGCGCTGGCCAGCAAACTACACCGCTGTGGCAAACCCTGCCGGTTGCGCCGCCAATGCCGGCAGCCGATAAAAGCGGATTGGCACCCGTGAATGATATAAAAATGTATTATGCCATTTTCAATAAAAATGGCAAAGATCCGGTCATTCTTTTACATGGTGGCTTTGGCAGTTCAGACATCTGGAGTTTTGAAGTTCCCCGGCTCATTAAAACACACCAGGTAATTATTGTGGATAACCGCGGTCATGGCCGGAGCACCATGTCTGATAGGCCTTTTAGCTATGGCTTAATGAGCCAGGATGTGTTGCAGCTTATGGACTTGCTACAGATCAAAAAAGCCTCCATTGTTGGCTGGAGCGACGGAGGCATTATTGGTTTCCTGCTCGCCATACACCATCCGGAACGAATCAACAAACTTTTTACGTTTGGTGCAAATTATAATAGTTCAGGATATAAGCCAGAACCCTCTGACACCTCAACGGCAGCTCGTTTTATGGAGCGTGCGAAAGCCAATTATCGCAGGTTGTCATCAACCCCCGGCAATTTTTCGGGATTAAGAAAGGCCTTAGGTAAACTTTATAGCAACGAGCCAAACCTTACAGCGGCCGAACTTATGATGATCAAAGCTCCTGTTGTGATTGCATTTGGTGAATACGAGCAATTCATAAAACGAGCGCATTTTGAGGAAATGGCTAAACTAATTCCAAATGCCCGGTTGGTCATGCTGCCAAATGTAAGTCATGGTGGCCCACTGCAAGATCCTACCCATTTTCACGAGGCAGTGATGAGATTATTTAAAGGAAATGAATAATTGCCAATTGCCGTGCCCATAAAGCTGGTACCCGATTAATGAACAATTGTTTGCCTGCATGGGTCCGGGCCCGGATGCAACAAAATCGAAAGAATTTGCAACAAACGCGAAAGTATTTTTCGGCCTATTTATGTCTCTTTGGGTTCCCGGCCAAGCTTCCTCACGGTTAACCGGGTTCGATTAATAATTAAACAACAAATACCTACTACCTATGAAAAAAAATTATAAATCCAGGATTTGCTGCTTTGCGGTGAATGCGTTAAAATTTACCAAATTAATTGTGGTTGCCGGCTTGCTGCTTTTTGCCGGCTGCGGTAAAGACTCGCCTCCTGCAACTAAAACGGACACCGGTACGGGTACGGGAACCGGCACTGGCACAGGAACCGGTACAGGCACCGGAACTGGTACAGGCACCGTTGTTGACACCCTTGCTGCCAGCAAAGTTGCTGTAACTGCTTTAGATGATGAAATAAATACTTTCATGACCACTTATAGCGTGCCGGCAGTATCTGTAGCCATTACCAAAGGAGAAAAGCTGGTTTATTTGAAAGCTTACGGCACAAGCGATAAATCAAAGGGTACCAAAGCTTTGATCAGCGATAGGTACCGTTTGGCCAGTCTTTCAAAACAGTTCACCTCCGTAGCCATCATGCGGCTGCTTGATCAGGGTAAGATAAAGCTGAATGACAAAGTATTTGGCGATGGTGCTATTTTGGGCAAAACCTACGGTACTAAAGCCTACGGCCCGCATATAACCGATATTACCGTTGATGAACTGTTGCATCATACATCCGGAGGTTGGACTAATGACGACAAAGACCCGATGTTCTCCAACCCCGCAATGACAGCCGCGCAACTCATCACTTGGACTTTAGATAACCGCCCGCTTGACCATGTGCCGGGCGCCAGCTATGCCTACTCGAATTTTGGTTACTGTATATTAGGGCGGGTGATAGAAAAAATTACCGGGCAAACCTATGAAGAAGCAGTGAAAGCATTGGTGTTGACACCTATAGGCATAACTGATATGACCATTGGCGGTAACACACTTGCACAAAAACTACCAAAAGAAGTTACTTATTACGGCCAGTATGGCGAAGATCCTTATGCAATGAATGTAAGCCGGATGGACTCGCACGGCGGATGGATTGCTACAGCTGCCGACCTGGCCAGGTTCCTGGTTTATGTTGATAAATTTCCGGTACGTAAGGATATCCTTACACCGGCTACCTTAAACATCATGTATACCGGCTCAACAGCCTATGCAGGTTATGGATGTGGTTGGGGCATAACAGGCAATAACTATGTTCATACGGGAAGTCTGCCCGGTACAGCCACAGAACAGGCCCGGCTGGATAACGGGTTTAACTTTGTGATTTTAACCAACACCCGCAGTTGGAAAACTAATTTCGACTATGACTTAGACCAGATATTCTGGAAGGCTTATGCTAAAAATCCAACCTGGGCTACCGACGATTTGTTTACTAAATAAGCTACGAGGCACCAGTTCAGGAAACAACACGGCCTTGAACGCGTTGGGCCGCCAATTGATATACTAAATGCATTTTAAGTTTAAATTAACAGGTTATGAAAGTTAGTAGTTTTAAGTTAATAGTAGTTTGTTTGTGCTGGTTGTACGGTTTTAAAGCCTACAGCCAGCAAACAGACACTGCCCAGGAAAACACGCAGATAAAGCAACTTATTAAAAATTACAAAGACGCCTGGAACCGCCACGATGCAAAAGGCCTTGCCGATAATTATACCGTTGATGCCACCTGGGTAAACTGGTTTGGTGCTTATTATAAAGGGCGGGACGATATTCAATTTCACTATCAGCAAGTACATACCACGTACTTTAAATCCACGCATTACTATACACGTGCAGTTGAAGATATCACCTACCCATATCCTAACCTGGCTATATCACATGTGCGTACAGGCTTAGATGGCGATGAACGGTTTCCTGGCCAAACGTTTGAGTTCCGGAGAATGATAGTACTGGTAAAACGCGATGGCGCTTGGAAGATACTTGCCGGGCAAAATGCCAAACTGGAAAAAGGAATAAAATAATTGAGATGTATAACGATTCTACTTCATTTAAACAAAAACTGAGCCGGGCATACCTATGGCTTGTTCCACCGGTAACCATGGCTATTGCTTTTGGCATAGGTTCGGTAAGTTATAAATTTTATTTACCCGTTTGGGGCTTAAATGCCTGTTTGATAATCTTCTCCGCATATAACCTTGGTGCACACCGGCTTTGGAAACAAAATGGAACAGGCAGGCAACAGGTTATTACCGCGCTGTTACTATTTATACCATGGTTGTTGTTTTCCATCTTTGCGGGCATGGGGCCGCCGCCCTCGTCATTGCAGGGCTGGGTTAACTCCGCTGCCGAACAGCAAACACGCTACACCATCCTTATAGCAGGCGGCATTTTACTTTTGTTGGGTGCCGCCCTGCTGAAAACGCGGTTACAGGAAGCAGGCGAAAACCTGTATTCGGTATTAGCATTTGCAGCGCTGAGCATAGCAATGCCCCTGTTTATTATCAATATGGCATTCTGGGGTTATTACCTTACCGATGCTTTCCGGCTGTTTGCTGCAAACCCGACTGCGAAACGCCCGGATTTGTACGTTGCCGTAAAGAGTTTATTTTATGTGATCAGTGTGGCCGAAGTTGTATTAATTTACCTGGGCACACTCTTTTTTGCGGTGGCGCTCAAAATAACGAGCGCACTCAGCAAACCTGCATTCCGTTGGTATATGGGCTGCAGTTTAATTGCTATTTTGTTGGAACTAATGCCTCCGTACTGGCCGGAACCTTTTGGTACAGGAGGCTACCTTGTGGCTATCCCGGCAATTCCATTTATTATGCCTTATCTGATTGGCATCAATTTGCTCAGGAAAAATGATCCACTGGGAAATTAGTAGATTAGAAGAAAGTAAAACCCATCGTAACATGAAAAGTGCATGGTTCATATTAACAGTTGTCGATCTTCAGAAAATCAATGCTCTTACCGTGATCGCCTTTGGTGAGTATGAACAATTCATAAAACGGGAACATTTCGAGGAGATGGCCAAACTAATTCCGAATGCCCGGCTGGTCATGTTGCCAAATGTAAGTCACGGTGGCCCGATACAAGATCCTGTCCATTTTCACGAGGCTGTAATGCATTTGCTTAAAGGGATTGAATAACTGGCGCTCAAATGAGCACGACGTGTTTTTGCATACAAAATAGTTTTACTATTGGGACATCGCGACTGTTGCTGAGAAGTGTTTATGAATACCGGTAGGTACATTTACAGATCATGCCCATTTCGAGTATGGCAAGGTATTTACCTCTTTAACTAATTCCAAGCCATTTACATCCGGGTAAAATCGTTCGATGTAGGTTTTAAATGCGAGTGTAACTTCAATGCTCTGCCATTCCATCATCGTCAGGCAAAGCTCCGGCCAGCGTTTCCTTTCCGACATAAAACCATATAAAGGCAGGTAGGGCGGTGCGAAATCAAAGGCGTTCTTAACCAGCTTATCATACCGCGCTTTTTCAAAGTTCCGTTTAAAATCCCGCACCAGGTTATAAGCGACGATATGTTGCCCCCCATACTTCACCAGATTTCCCAGCAACGGTGAGCCATCATCCCAAAAGAAAGTAAATAGGTAATCCCGAAACCCCTTTTCGGAGAGGTCGCACAGGTCAACACTGTAATAGGCATAAGCGGCCTTAAAGGTTTCCAGTGAGAAATCGTCCCGGTGTTTTTCAATGATAAAACTGATCACTTCATTTTCTTTTTTGACAGCCAGTTCCAGATCTGGCCCTTTAGCACCAACGCCAGGCACATCGAGGAAGAAACGGGGCTTGGAGAACAGGTCGAAATAATAGCTTTTAAAGTAGATGGTTTGCCGTTCATAGGTCACCATAATATATAGGGGATGGGTAGCCACCCCATGAAAATTCACCTGTTTCAGGCGGTCATTGAAATAGGTTTTATAACTGATCTTGTTCATTTGAAAAGAATTTAGAAAAAATAAAAAATATTTGAAAATATTTTTTGACTGGTTTTGGTACGGTTTGACACATGAGCAATCCCCAATAATAGAAGATCAGCAACAAACCCTGTCAAAGTAAGCGAAAACGCTGCATTGCCATTTAAATGCAAAGCTAATCATAAGTTATGATATATTTTAAGTCGTCATAACATTATTTTATATTCGTATATTCGATAAGCAGATACGCCTGCAAAATTCACTGACCTCCTGAAATATCCGAGCAGCCAGCAGAAGGCAAAGGCGGCTAAAGAATATTTTTTAATGATTAAGCACACTATTTATGACGGCAATCGAATTAATTACCAAAGAAGATCTAAAACAGTTAGAAAGTAGACTGTTAAGCGCGATCAGTGCGCTCGTGCACCCCGAGGGCGGGGCAAACCAAAGCAAGAAATGGCTGAAAAGCCAGGAGGTGCGGAAACTATTGAACATTTCACCGGGTACCCTGCAAAACCTTCGAATCAATGGCACGCTCAATTATACCAAGATCGGCGGTATCCTTTATTACAAATTGGAGGATATAAACAAATTATTAGAGGGAGGTCAGCAATGATACCGGCAGCAAGTCATTGTAAAACCATGGAGTACGGCAAATGGATCAGGTGCATGGCAGTGGACAGCAGGTTGCTGCCCACTCATGTCAGCCTGTTCACAGGATTGTTTGCTTGCTATGGGCGGGGCGGGTTTGAAAACCCGTTTTCCGTTAACCGGAAAACGCTGATGGCGTACAGTAAGATCGCATCGATAGCCACTTATCACAAGTTCATCCGGGAATTGGATGAGTTTGGTTATATCCACTACGAACCGTCTTTTCATCCAACCAAAGGCAGTTTGGTTTACTGGCCGCAATGGTCAGGTTGAGTTATAGAGATATAAAATATCTGTATAACCCTATATCTCGATATACAGTTATAAAGATATAAAATCTCCCGGTACATTGTGCCAGGAGATTTAGTAACCAGCGATTTAACAATATTTTTCTAACAAGTCTTGACATGACAATATCGTAATCCTAATGAAGCTTTACAATTTGAACGGCGATTTGAAAACCGGTTACAATGTAACCGGTAACCGTTATCCCGCCGCAAAGACGGCTCGTGTAACGCGGCTGCTTATCCAAATGATAAGCAATCGCAGTTTTTGTAACCCAAAAACCAGATCGATACCTGCGGTGTCGGCCTTAATACAGGTAAAAACGCAGTTTTTACAAACAGCGCTTGTCCAAACACGAAAGCGTTCGGAGCAAGCGGAAGTTGGGCAGAGCCCTACTTTGCTTGCCATTTGCGCTGCAAATGGGGTTTTGCGTATCCTCCGGGGATACTTTACCGCGTTTTTACCGGCAAAAGAAAAGAAAACGGGATACTTGGCGGTATCCTGTATTTATATATAAAGGCATATAGGTTTATACTATACAGCCTTAGGCCAACAAATGAAATGATTGATGGAAGATATTAATGTAAGATCAGTAAGATACCCTGTTGTGGTTGACCAGAAGTTTGAAAAGATCGCACTTAAACTAGGGCGCACAAAGCGCCAGGTCTTTATTCAGATGGTAGACTATTTTTATAAAAGCAAGAAAGATCCTTTAGACCTGAATGATGAGCTGTTAAAAAGTACGCTGATGAAGAACCATCAGCAGTATATTGGTTTTATCAGGACACAAGAAAATATGCTGCTCATCCCCATCAAAACAGGGATGGATAGGGTTTCCGAATCACAGCGAAAGATCATCGATCGTTTTAATTCCGAAGTGCTGCAGCATAATGTAGATGTGTTAAATAACCTGCAAAGCCACGCTAAAGCGTTCGGGGAAGTAGCCCGCGTAATGGATGCGATCTTGAAGGTTATGAAAAGTAAGGAAACTCTGAAAGAACAGTTTCTTTTTATTCTGGATGGTTATATCAAGTCAAGGGATGCTTTTGGCCTGATGACACCCGGCATGGAAAAAGAAGAATTAATTGCCATCACCAAAGAACAGGTCAGGTTGCTATAATGGTTTAATAATTTAATTCCTCCTTTAGGGGGGTAGGGGGTTTATGTTTATCAATATTACCGACAGTAAAGAAGCAGCCAGCAAAGGGAGCAGCGGCAAGCTGGTACATTATCTTGAAAAAGAGAACCGGCTTGAAAACAAAGAGAAACCCGAATACTGGTTTAACGGCCAGCAGATCAGGATCGAGCCTTACGAGGTTATGCGGAAGATCGACAGCAATATCGCCAAGCTGGGTAAGGACGATGCCAAATTCTTTTTGCTCAATATCAGCCCGAGTCAAAAGGAGATCGCCTTTTTAAAGGAACAATACGGCGAGGACGGTGTCAAAGACCAGTTGAAAGGATTTGCGGTCAGGGTGATGGATGTTTATGCCCAAAACTTTAAGCGGGATGGCATTGACAGCCACGAAGACCTGTTATGGTTTGCCAAACTGGAAAACTACCGCTATTATACCCATAACGACCCCGAGGTCAAACAGGGTATCAAAAAACGGGGCGACTGCAAAGAGGGTGAACAGATGCATGCGCAGGTCATTGTCAGCAGGAAAGATGCCTCCAATACGGTCAAGCTCAGTCCGCAGAACACCTCAAAGGGAAAAAATGTGGAGCATTCCAAAAAGATGGGCCAGTTTGACCGGGTAGCATTTAAACAAAGCGGGGAAAGCCTCTTTGACAACCTGTTTGAATTTGACAGGCAGCTAAAAGAAACGGTGGCCTATGCCAATGCACAGAAGAACGGCAAACTGGCAGACCGAGTGCAGATGAGCACTTTGGAATTGGCAGCATCCTGGCTTAGTCCTGGCAGCGGCAGAAATGAAGAGTGTGAAGTAGACGAGGGAGCAGACATTTCTGAAGATCAGCTGGATATGGAATTGGCACCGGGTATTCAACAACCCACAGCTACCAGCCAATGGTATGACAGATTTATCGGCCCCATTAACATCAACATTAAAGACGATGTGGATGACGAGGCCATACACGGCAGGAAAAGGCATCGTAAAGCGAAAGCAAAGACAAATACGCGGTAAATAGCTAATTACTTCGTTAGGATAAAATTTTTGTACAAAAACCACATTTAGGGGAAAATTTTTGTATAAATGTGGATTTTACACGATATTAGGATAAAATTTTTGTTGCGAACCATTAACAAAAAAGATATGGAAACGAATTTGCCCCTGCATTTGCAGGAAGTCATTTTTTCGACAAGCGCCCCCAATGTCAGCAGACAAATATCCGGGTTAGTAAGACAAGGCAAGCTTAAAAAGCTAATACCCCGCGTTTATACGCCTAATTTAGGGGAAAAGCCGGAAACACTGATCAAAAGAAACCTATTTACAATTATCGGACATTTATATCCGGGAAGCCTGCTGAGCCACCGTTCCGCCTTAGAATTTAAACCAACAGCGACAGGTGACGTGTTTTTAACCTATCTCTATAAAAAGAAAATCAAATTTCCGGGTGTAACAATAAACCTGATGGAGGGACGGACAGCCATCGATGGTGATAATCCCCTGACCAACGGTTTATACGTTTCGCAGCAGGCAAGGGCGCTATTAGAAAATTTCCAGGAATCGCGGAAACCGGGGCCGGAATCAAAAACATTAACTATTGCTGAACTGGAAGGCCGCTTAGAGCAGACTGTTAGGATTAAAGGGGAAGCGGGATTAAATGAGATCAGGGATAAAGCCAGGGTGATTGCTGGCATTCTGCATATGGAAAAGGAATTTACCCGGATGAACAAGCTGGTCAGCGCCATACTGGCAACAGGTCCCTCTAAAATCTTATCATCACCGCTGGCCATTGCCCGGACATTTGGCCAGCCCTATGATCCCGTGAGGCTATCTCTGTTTGAAAAACTCTTTGTCGAATTGCAACAGCAGGAGTTTAGCCATCTGCCTGAACAAAATCTTAGCGAATTTACCTTTCGTAATTTTGCTTTCTTTGAAGCTTATTTTTCAAACTATATCGAGGGGACCGAATTTGAGATCAGCGAGGCAAAAAAGATCATTCAGACAGATACGCCCATGCCATCCAGGGACGAAGATTCTCATGACATCCTTGGCACCTATAAGCTATTAAGCAACACCACAGAAATGCGTGTAACACCGGCCAGCCCGGAGGAACTGCTGCACATTCTCCGATATCGCCACGAGGTCTTATTGAGCGCCCGGATATCCAAAAAGCCGGGGCAGTTCAAGGACAAAAATAATCGTGCCGGGGAAACGCATTTTGTAGATCAGACCCTGGTTAAAGGTACGCTGGCCAAAGGATTTGACTTTTATCGTAATTTAAGCGATCCGTTTGCCAAAGCAGCATACATGATGTTCCTGATCAGCGAAGTGCATCCCTTTTTGGATGGGAACGGTAGGCTGGCACGGGTGATGATGAATGCGGAACTTGTCAAAGCGGGCCAAACCAGAATTATTATTCCTACGGTATTCAGGGAGGACTACATGGGGGCATTAAGGCAATTGACCAGGCAGCAAACGCCGTCTGCGTATATCCGAATGCTATCGCGCGCCCAGCAATTCAGCGCCACCATTACCGGTGTAAATATCGACGAGATGCAGTACCAACTTGAACAAGCAGGTGCTTTTCTGGAACCTGAACAAGGCAAATTAAAAATAAATCTTATACCACCTGCTATTCGGCCTTGGGAACGGGAAGCTCCCGATGAAGAGCGCAGACCAAGACGTGGACGTTAATGCATCAAATCTGGATAGCGCACATTGGGGGGCATCTTCCAAGCCCCCAAACCCCTTTGGAGCATTTTCTGGTTAGATGCAAGTCCGCACAGTCAGCCCGCCGCCCCGGCTTGCATCCAACCAGAAAACGGCTGTTTTTCTTTTTCGCAACAAATAGGCGTAAATGACTTGTGGGATATGCAAACGCCCCCATTACTGCGTTCACTTCCGACGCTATCTTTCCTACTAAAATACTTGTTATTTAATCGCTATATTTGTTCAGCATCGGCAGCGATACGTAAAAAAAGCGGTCAAACCATGTGAAATAGCTCGTTTTGATATGAATTGAAAAATGCCCTAATCTTCACCCTGATGATTTTTTAAGTTATCAATGTGTTGAAAATCAACAATATAGAGAATAGTGGATGCGTCCTGCCATCCCGACAAAAGCGATACCAATCGAATCGAATACCCCTTAAATCGTATGATTTAAGGGGTATTTCTTTTTATTTCAACCCAAATTATTCAAGTAAACGAGTTGATCTTATCATTGGGTCGCTTATATGCTTTCAGCCAGGACTTCAACAACTGATGCGTAATAGGTTGCTTCGCGTTATTGGCTATGGTTTGATTAATATCCATAAACAAATGTAAAAAATTAATAAGATAATCGGAAAAAAACCGATTTTCTTATTAAAAAAATACAAATATTGTCATATCACGCGTATTGAGAGGTTAAGTTCTGCTTCCGGTCAGGCAGGATGTTATCATGTTTGCGACGTAAATTCCGCTTCCCGATTTGGTAAAAAATGTTAAAGCTATTTGAAAATTTTACGCCCGGCCCGAAATAGCTGTCATTTTCGGTGATCTTGCCGTCAGTCAATTTGAAATACTCGGTATTCCTACTTATCACCATAACCGCTTGGCATAACTATTGTGACCGCTAACGCAAAATGCTAAGTTATGTCAGACAATAAAGTTTCTTTGCATCGGGTGATCAAGGCATCACCCGAAAAAGTATACCGGGCTTTTACCGATGCGGTGGCTATGGCTTCCTGGTTGCCGCCCTGGGGTTTCGTTTGCGAGGTACACGAAATGGATGTACGGGTAGGCGGGAAATACAGAATGACCTTTCATAATTTCACTACGGAAAGTAAACAGTCCTTTGGCGGGGAATACCTGGAAATTAAACCCAACGAGTTTTTGAAATATCAAGATCAGTTTGATGATCCCAACCTGCCGGGTACCATGACCAATACGATCGATATCAAAAAAACATCGGTTGGTACCGACCTCCGTATCTTGCAGGAAGATATCCCGGTAGCGATACCGGCGGAAATGTGTTATTTGGGCTGGCAGGACTCGCTGGATAAACTGATCCAATTGGTCGAACCGGAAATACAGGATGTCTAATTTACCCATTTGGGTAAATTATTATTACTTTGCGGCCTAATGACCGCCAAAGACAAAAATACCGAACAAAAGATACTGGACGCTGCTGGCGACGTTTTTCATACGAAAGGCTTTGACGGCGCGCGGATGCAGGAGATCGCCGGGCAGGCCGGTATTAACAAAGGCCTGCTGCATTATTATTTTAAAACGAAAGATGCCTTGTTCGAAGCCATCTTTGGCGTGGCGCTGAACCAGGTCATTTCGCGTGTCCTGCAGATCCTGGAGCAGGAACTCCCGCTGGAGGAAAAGATCAGCCGGATGGTGGACCACTATATCACCATGCTGATGCTCAACCCAAACCTGCCGCGCTTCGTGCTGAATGAATTGAATAAAAAACCGGACCGTTTTATTGCCCGGCACCTGGACGATCAGGTAAAAACCGCTTTTGGGAAATTCCAGGCCAGTGTGGACGCGGAAGCATCCAAAAGACTGATCCGTCCGGTAGATGCCCGGCAGTTATTTACCAATTTGATGTCTCTATTGGTTTTTCCTTTTGTGGGACGACCCATGTTGCAAACCTTGTTTGCCGTAGACAACCAGGAATATAAAGCCTTGATGGAGGCTCGTAAAGCCCATATTAAAGAATTTATCCAAGCGGCGCTACGACCTTAAATTTTTTTGTACTCGATTTACCCATTTGGATAAATCTTTAAATGGAGGGAAATGAAAAAAACAGAAGTATTGATCATAGGCGCCGGGCCGACCGGGCTTGCGCTGGCTTTATGGCTGAGCCGTATGGATATTAAAGTCAGGATCATTGATAAAACAGCCGGGCCGGGCACGACCTCGCGTGCAACGGTTTTTCATGCACGTAACCTGGAATTTTATCACCAGTTGGGTATCGATCAGAAAGCCATAGCGGAAGGTATCTTTTTTAATGATATCAATCTCTGGGCTAAAGGGAAAAAAGTAGCGCATGTGGAATTCGGCACGGCCGCGGCAATCAGTCCCTATCCGTATGCGTTGATCTTTCCGCAGGATAAGCAGGAGGCTTTATTAATTGCCGAATTGGCGACATTGGGTATTAACGTAGAACGCGAAACCGAATTAGTCTCCTTCGAGCAGACGGATAAAGTGACCGCGGTAATTAGGCGGGGTGGTCAGACGGAAACGTGCGAAGCGTTGTATATTGCGGGTTGTGATGGTGCGCATTCTGCCGTACGGCAAGGCTTAGGCATTGATTTTCCGGGCGGCGATTATGCGCGTACCTTTTATGTGGCCGACGCCCAGGTGGCAGGCCCGGTCGCTGACGAACAGATGCACGGCGCACTGGATGAGGCGGATTTCTTTATCGTCTTCCCGATGAAGGGCAAGGGTAATGTCCGGCTGATCGGTACGGTGCCCGATCAGGATGCCGGGAAACCATTGGAATGGGGAGATGTCAGCCAGGATATTTTATCGCGGATGAAGGTCGAGGTAAAAAAGATCAATTGGTTCTCGACTTATCGCGTGCACCACCGGGTGGCGGCATCGTTCCGCTTGGGAAATACGTTTTTACTGGGGGACGCGGGTCATATCCATAGCCCGGTCGGCGGGCAGGGCATGAATACCGGGATCGGCGACGCGGTGAACCTGGCCTGGAAGCTGCGCGACGTCATCAAGGGACGCGCGGCTAAAAGCTTGTTGGATACGTATGAAGTGGAACGTATCGCTTTCGCCCGCCAACTGGTCAGCAGCACGGACCGCGCCTTTACACTCGTAACCAAGCAAAGTTGGCTCGCTAATTTTGTGCGTTTGGCTATCGTACCGCGTGTATTGCCTATCGTATTTCGTTTTGCCTGGATGCGGCGCTGGATGTTCAAAACGATGTCGCAGATCAATATCAAATACCCGCAGAGCCCGTTAAGTTCAGGAAAGGCGGGCAAGATCAAAGGCGGCGACCGCCTGCCCTGGACCGGCGAAAATTTTGAAAGTTTGCGCACACTCGACTGGCAAATTCATTGTTATGGCGAAGCTGCTCCTTCACTCCGACGATGGTGTGAGGCGCAGGGAATTTATTTACTGGAATTTGACTGGCGCAAAGCTATGGAGAAAGCCGGGTTTAAAAAGAACGTAGTTTACGTCGTGCGGCCAGACGGCTATGTTGGCTTAGTGCAGACAAGGGCGAATACCAACGACCTACACGCTTATCTGGCAGCTAAAACAAGCTTTAAACGCCTTTAGCGGGGCAGGTCGGCCTGCATAGCGCAGGAATGCAGGTACTGCACATCGTGGTTACCCTTTAATAAAAACCACCTTTTTTGGTCAATCCGTTCTTTACGGCTGGATACAAAGTTATACCAGATGTGCCGATCTCCCAGGTGCTCGCCGCCCAGCACCAACAACTTACCTTAAGTTGTTGATGTTATTTCTCCATAATTTCCTGCATAAAAATCACGATAGGCGTTTGCTATTTCGGCTTGTGAGTTCATCACAAAAGGACCTTCGGCTACCACAGGTTCTTTATATTCTTCACCACCAAATAACAGGATATCAATTGTTGTTAAAGAAGTGTTTTTTATTTCGATTTCTCCTGCTCTTCTATCAAATTCTACAAACTCTCCTTTTTGAAATTCGGTGTCGTTTAGCATCGCATTTTGCGTGGGCAGAAAAGCTGCAACTTCTATTGCGTTTTCGATTTCTATCGAAAGGTTTCCGCCTGCTTCCAATTGAATATGATACAAAAATTGCTTAGTATAATTCGGGATCTTCGAACTCAATTCTTCATAGTTACCCACAATAACTTTTAACCAGCCACTTTCATTTGGCAATCCTTTTTTGGGGATCTCGTTGGCTTGTATAGCGATATGAGCAGGCTTTTCGGCTTTGTTTTTTGCAGGTAAATTTATCCAAAACTGAAAACCCTGAATAAATTTGCTCTCTGTTTGCGAGTCATAATTTAAATTTTCATCGTGGATTATTCCATTGCCTGCTTTCATCCACTGTGCACCTCCTGAATGAATTATTGCCTCATTGCCGGCACTGTCAAAATGCTCTACTTCGCCTTGAAGAATATAAGTTAACGTTGCAATACCCCGGTGCGGATGAGCTCCCATACCGTTATGCGTTCGGGTATCTTTAATAACCGGGGCAACGTAATCCAAAAATACAAACGGACCAACTTTGTTAGCGTACCGGTTAGGTAACATTCGTTGGATGGATAAAGACCCCACTGCAGCACCACTGCCTTTTGTTGAAAAACTGGTTTCCTTTTTCATTTTCTTAACTGTTTTTACTCAGCCATTCCTGTAGAGACACAAATTCGCCGGTGGCAATGTCTTTGGCTAATTCAATCCGTAAGGCTGCATCTGGTCCCATGTAAGTATGTTTTTCAAAATACCCAAACATTTCAGCGAGTTCCTTTGCTCCTTCAAAAAAAGTTGAAAACAATTCATCCGGCACCTGTGAAAAACTGTACTCTTTGCCATTGGCTTTATATGCCTTAATAATATCATCGAAACTATTCAACTCTGTGGCAATTGAAAGGTAGCTGCCATTTCCAACTTTTTCAGGCTGCAAAAATGCACCGGCAACTACTTTTCCCAGATCATTAATATCCGACATGTGAATCGCTTTTTTTGTTGGATCAATCGGTAATGTCCAACCAGTTGTGCCATCTTGTTTTGGCTGTGGCCCCAGCATTCCAACAAGATTTTGATAATAGAATGGTGGCTGAACAAATGTTGAATATTTAAACCCTGCACTTTTCACCAGCTCATCTACCTTTGCTTTGCCGGTAAAATGGGGAACTTCAAATGCGGCTTCACTAATAATCTCCACATCCGGAAGTGTTGACCAAATAAAATGTTGCACTCCCGTTGCTTTTGCCGCTTCAATGGCATTTTTACCCTGGGTAATTTCGTCTGCACCTTCCCAAAAGTTGGTTACTACAAATACACCATAAGCA
Organism: Mucilaginibacter sp. P5_A4; assembly: GCF_056400605.1. NCBI lineage: Bacteria > Pseudomonadati > Bacteroidota > Sphingobacteriia > Sphingobacteriales > Sphingobacteriaceae > Mucilaginibacter > Mucilaginibacter sp. P5_A4. Next base: position 129,903 of record NZ_JBFUKX010000013.1, read on the forward strand.
TTTGTAAAAGCATCTTTTAATGATTGCAGATCTTGTAAATCTGCATAAACTGCCTCATTTGCCTTGCCTGTGTATTTTTCCGGATTACGGGTTATTGCTATTACATTAAAAGAGGCTTCATTTACAAGGGCATTTACAATACCCTTACCTTGTGAGCCTGTTGCTCCAACTACTACTATTGTCTTTTTCATTTGCTTCGTTTTATAATGTAAAATTGCAGCAATAGCAGGCCTTAGAACGATGATATATGATAAAAAAAAGCGTTGATAAATATCAACGCTTTTGTAAAACCAAAATTTAAACCGGAATGTTATTTAATTGCTTGTTTTCTGATTCTGCTTAAAGTTTCTTTAGTTATACCCAAAAAAGAAGCAATGAGATGTTGGGGAAATCGTTGAATAAATTGAGGGTGGTTATCGGCAAATTCTTCATAGCGTTTTTCTGCCGAATTACTAATGGCAGAATTCAGTCGTCGTTGAGAAACGATGAAACTTCTTTGGTCCATTAATCTTGTCATTTGTCCAAATGAAGGTACTTTTTCTATCAGATCCAGCATGTCTGCTACGGTAGCAATGAGTAGTTCGGTATCTTCCCAGGCATCAATATAATATTTAGATGGAGTAAGCATAACAGCACTTTCACGGTCGCTTGCCCAATAATTTTCAATGTATAATTGTACAATATGCTCCACACCTTTGTCATCTACGCTGTATTGTCGCATAGCACCTTTTACAATAAAACCAACGTATTTACACACATTGCCTTCTTCCAAAAAGTATTGCTTTTTTCGGAGTTTTTTGGGTTTAAAAGTCGCCACAATTAACGCTTCTTCATCACTTGTAAGTGGCAATGTAGCGCGTTGGTTGATATATGCTAAAAGGTTATCATGCATTGATCTTGATGGTTAAATTAAACCAATGCAAAGTTATAAATAATGTTGCGTATTGTTGGTTCGCACGGCGGGTCTGAAATGTTAGGATACCGGAATCGGGATTAGAAATACCAATAAAAGACAAAGGAGGAGCTATCTCATTTATCAAAGTATCCTCGTTTTAATGAAGCATCTATAATTTCCTCCAGAACTTTCATATCGATATCCTCCAACTTATTTATGTAGAGGCAACCAACCCCAGTTTTATGCTTCCCCAGCTTTTTAAGCGCAGCGGCATATTGTTGGTTAATATTGCCGCTGATGTATAACGACAGATTCGCTTTACGGGGGGCGAAACCTATCCGGATCCAATCCACTTCTCTACCGGTGGCAGCACTTTTTATTCTTACATTACCAAAACCGACGAGCGAACTGCCCCACATTGTTGGCTCTTCCCCAATTGCTTTTTTCATCATTTCCAAAATCACAAAACTGTCTTTTCGTTTTTGTTCACCCTCAATGCCATTGATAAATTCCTCAACACTTGCGGAAGTTGGTTTTGTTTTTATTTCGGCCATTTTAATTATTATTACTGGTTTCGCATTTTCAGTGCACAATGAGGGGAATCGCTTAAAAAAAACTGAAGTTGTGCCGGATTTATTTTCTCATCGAATTTACTAATCATTTAACCCCTTTCCATTGAGAATTTGCGGAATATGTTTTTCAACTCTGGCCTCCCGGGTTTTGGATTGTTTGGGTGCCGAAAAATGCAGCATGTATGCTCTTTGCCGTCCCGGTGTTAATGCATTAAAAGCGGCTTTTAGGGCAGGCATCTCTTCTAATTTATTTTGAAACTCTTCGGAAATTGCGAATTCTGCAGTCTTTTTTAAATCCACTTTTAACCCGGCTTTTTCTACTTCAATGGCTTCAAAAATATAGGCTTTCAGGATCGGTTTCATCTCAACTATTTCCCCAACATTGGTGAACCTGATCTGGCGCGCCGCCTGCACATTCTCCGTTTGTTGGATCAGGATACCATTGGCATCATTTAACAAGGCGCCTTTGAAAAACAAAAGCGCACAGTATTCTTTAAACACATGAATTAAAACTATGTTACTTGTCTGAAACGTGTAACAAGGAACACCCCACTTCAATTCTTCTGTTAGCCCACAGTCAAGAACGATCATTCTCAATTGCTCAATTTCTTCATGCCACGTTTTGGCTTCGTTAAAATAAAAATCAACCTTAGGATTCATGACACTCTTCGTTAGTAACTGTCTGCAAAAATTAAACCTTTAACGAGCCGCGGAAACCCCTGGCGGCGTAATAGGATTCTGCTCCGTTATGATAAACAAAAACAGTGTCGTACCGACGATCGCAAAAAATAGCCCCGCCAAGTTTCCTGATATCGGCCGGGGTTTTTATCCAGCTGGATGTTTTTAAATCAAATTTTCCAAGTTTCTGCAACTCCCGGTATTGCTCTTCCGATAAAAGCTCAATATTTATGGCAGCCGCCATATCAATAGCGTTATTTTCTGGTTTAAATTCTTTCCTTGCCTCATGCGCTTCGCGGTCATAGCAAAGACTTCTGCGGCCTTTAGGACTTTCGGCTGAACAATCAAAAAAAATGTATTCGCCCGTCTTTTTATCATAACCAACAATATCCGGTTCGCCGCCGGTTCTTTCCATTTCATTTAGCGACCACAATTTTTCGCTATTAGTTTCAAGCTTTGCTTGTACATTAGCCCATTCAAGACCCTCGTGGCGACTCATATTTTTCTCAAAACGAGCTTTCAATACTTTGAGTAGTTCTTCACGTTGTTCTGCTGATAATTTAGGATTCATGTTATTTATTTATTAAAGTTAACTGAAATAATTTTTCTTTCACCGGGCCTGAAATACCACGATACCATAGCAAGGATCAGCAATAACAACGAAGGAAATATTTCATTAACGGGATTTCCAGATGCCATGTGTGAAAATATCGCTCCCGACATGGCAAAGAAAAAACCTGCATAAGCCCATTCCTTTAGTAAAGTAAATTTAGGAATAAGCACTATTACAACCCCCAAAACTTTCCAAACGCCTAATATTGTTAAAAAATAGATAGGATAACCCAAATGCGTTATACTGTCTACTCCTCCAGATCCTGCTTTCGCTTTGAATAACTGTACTGCTCCGGTTGATAGCATTCCTAATGCAAGCCAGATGGTAGAAACCCAATAGATAATTTTGTTTCGCTTTGTCATAAGGTGTTATTTTAATTTGCTTACTATGTTTTGTAATCGGTTATGTGCCATATTCATACCCTGGGCAAAGGGTAGTTGCAGCATCCGGTCCCTGTGTGCAACTGATTTATATACTATATGTATATTGAGTTTGCTTGTATCATGAGTGAGGTGTTCAAATTCCAGGAACTCAAGCTGAATGGGAAAAGTTGTGTTCTCCATTTCAAATGTCCGTGTGATTTTCTGGTCGGGAACAAACTCATGGATTACTCCATTGGCCCGGAATACCACGTTTCCCTGAGCATCTGTTGTTTCAAATTGCCAGCCGCCGTGCTTTTTATTTTCGAGTTTCAGCACTTTCGTCCCCATCCATTGCTCAACAATTTCGGGCTCTGCATAAGCTTTAAATAGTAATTCCAATGGCAAATCAAATTCCCTGGTTATTACTAATTCCTGTTTGCCATCTTCAGCATCGATCTTTGTTTTTCGTTCCATATTACGCTATTTTTTTGATTGGTAGTTTTTCATTATGGTTTCCAATTTATTAAACCTGTCATCCCACATATTACGGAATGGTTCAATAAAGTCTGCTATTTCTTTCATTTTTTTTGCGTTACTATGATAGTAAATCTCCCTGCCGTTTTGCTCTTGTTTAAGCAATTCGCACTCGGTTAGTATTTGCAGGTGTTTTGAAACTGTTGGTCTTGCTGTGTTAAAATTCGAGGCTATTGCACCTGCTGTCATGGATTGCGAGGCTACCAACAGCAGTATGGCCCTCCTTGTCGGGTCGGCTATGGCTTGAAATACGTCTCGTCTTAAGTTCATCGTGTAGCTATTTGACTACAAATATAAATGTAGTTATTTAACTACACAATTTTTTTCATGATTTTTTTAAGGGATTATTTTGCGTGGTGTTACCCTGAGGCTTTGCACAATAGCGCAAATTGTAAAAACAGGTTAGTAATAAGACATTATAGTTTACTTCTGCTTTGTTTTTCTCCACTAAATTTAGCGTAACTAATTATAAGCATTTCTCAACCGCAAATGCGCATATCAAAACCTAATGAAAGATGTTAAATATTGACATTAAAGATCTGTTATTAAAAGTTGCGCATGATAATGATCTGGCATCCTTTAAAAAGATATATTTTTTATATTACGAAAGACTGTTAAAATTAGCCTGCTCCTTTGTGAAATTAACAGAAGTGGGAGAGGAGATTGTGGATGACGTATTTGTGAAAATATGGTCAAACCGGGCCAGATTAACTGGGGTGGATAATTTAACGGTTTATTTATATGTAGCCGTTAAAAACAGGGCTATCAATTATAATTTAACGAATCGCATAACCTGCGTTGATATCGAATCTGTTAGTTTTGAGCTTAAGGATATGAGCGGTTCTGTTGAGGATGTGTTAATTACCGATGAACTTGCAAAAATTATTAATTACACCATACAACGGTTACCTGATGAATGCAAAATAGTATTTAAACTTGTTAAAGAGGATAGTCTCAAATACCGGAAGGTGGCCGAGATATTAAATATCTCTGTTAAAACCGTTGAATATCATATGAATAACGCCCTGAAAAGAATAGCCGCTGCAATTTCTGCCTCACCAGATCACCATAAAAGAACAATAAAAAAAGCGTCCTCAAATTAATTTCATTTTTTCACTGGGGTGTTTTCATTTTCTCCTGTCCTTGTTACTGAAGCAAAAAAATGGATCAGGACACTATTTGGACACTTGTTGGAAAAAAACTTAATAATGAGGCTACCCCCGAAGAGCTTCGTCAGCTACATCAGTTGCTAAAACAGCCCTGGGCTGATGTTTATTCCATTCAGATATTGGAGGCTATGTGGCGGCAAAATCCCAATC
>NZ_JBFUKX010000014.1:0-133791 GCF_056400605.1 Mucilaginibacter sp. P5_A4
TGAAAACCCTACTTCGTTTTTTCTCCTGCCGGATATCCTGGATATATCGCTATGCAATATTCCTTACATTCTGTTCAAACGCTAAAGGGTAAAAAGAAATGAGGCAGTATCTCTCTCTCAACATACCAATGGGTTGTTTGGGGCAAACTCTGCTCTCATTCCTCCTCACTTTATAATGCAAATTTATTTGCTTATATTATGACAACAAACATAGGAGGGGCAGACGGGCGTAGCCTCGTCGGGGTGAGTCGGCTCGCAGCCATCTGATATACGTCATTCCCCCTTCAGAATTTCCCGAAATTTTACAACTCAGCCCGACGACCTTGAACCCCTTATTAAAAAAGTGAACAGATGTGTCAATTGACAATCTAAACAAAGCAAAATTGACATTCTCAACAAAGCTTGCAGCATTGCTAAAACATAACTTTGTTCTTAATAAACATTAATAATCCATGATATCTCGTTGTTGATAGCATTCGTTTATCAATGAGTATAAAACTATTAACAGGCAATTTACTAACTTAAACACATTTTGTAAGGCACATCAATTATCAACACTAATGGCAAAACAAAACTTCAGCAGATTTACAGACCTTGTGTGGACGGTTACAGAGGAAGGCATTTTTAAAGATGATCTTAGTTTTGAATTCCACTCCTTCGTTTTGATCACTTCCGGGGAAATGAAAGTAATACAGGCAGAGCGGACTTATACATTCGATGCCCAGAGCATGTTGCTTTTCCCAAGAAACCAAATTTCAACTGTAATCAAACAGCCAAAAGATGGCAGGCCTTACCAGGCTGTCGTATTTGGCCTTACGCTCGATAGGCTGAAATCATTTTATGCGAATGAAAAACCAAAATTAACAGCTCCACCCGATAATGCGGTTAGGATATTGAACAAACAGCCACTACTGGAAAGTTTTTTTTCTTCGGTAATGCCCTATCTTGATCTTGAGCACAAACTTCCCGAAAGCTTAGCAAAACTCAAACTGGAAGAGGCGATTCATATCCTTAGATTTGTTGAGCCAGATATTGACAGTGTGCTGGCCGATTTCTCTGAGCCCGGAAAGATAAACCTGGTTGATTTCATGGAAAAGCATTACAAATTCAACATGCCTCTTGATAAATTTGCCTATCTCACAGGTCGTAGCCTTTCAACCTTTATCCGGGATTTTAAGAAGGCTTTCAAGATCACTCCCCAGCGTTGGCTAATAAAGAAGCGATTGGAATTAGCTCATTTTCAGCTTGCTAAAAAAGACAAGAAAGCGGGAGAGGTGTACTTAGAAACCGGATTCGAAAACCTTTCGCATTTTTCCTTCGCCTTCAAGAAGCATTTTGGGTATTCGCCATCTGAAACCGTAGGTAAGCTTGTATAGAATTGGCATAAACTGCTCTTATTAGCGCGAAGGCACTAAAAGCAAAGCTATCGCTATGAAATAATTCCCCTGGTTAAAAGAAGTTATCATAGCGGCGCTCCTACCGCTTTGCTACCGACCTGCAAATGCTGGAAACACTATTTATTTGTTTTTAAATACGTGGTTATATAGGTTAACTTCCGCACCGTTGGCCATTCCTTTCATCAGCGCGAAAATCTCCGGAGAATAATTTCCAAGTAAGTCTAATCTTTTTATTTTCCAATCCACCTTGTATTTATTCATTACCGGTGTAAAAGCCTCCGCGTGTTTTATTAATTCATTCTCGTTGGCATAAGATTCCAGGAAGAGGATATTGAAAGTCTCCGGATCATAATGACATTCATGGATTAAGACTCCGGCTCCTTCATTTGGCACAACGATTTTCGCTTCTGCCATGAATTGTTCAAGTTTTCCCCAATCGTTGGGATTAACAGTGGCGGACATTGTAAGCCGCAGGATAGATTGTTCTGACATATTTCAACTTATTTATGAGGTAAAGGTAGGCTATGCCTCATTTTTTAGTTTTGTTAGGCTTGTCAATTTTATATTGTTCTAAATGTCAATAACTATATCCGTAAATCATATCCGAACCTTTATGAGGCTGATCGGCTATCATCTTATTATCTTACCAAAGGGGATGATCTCGTGACACTCCCAGCAAAGTGAAATTGACATTTTAAACAAAACAAGAGCGCTTTCATGATTCTAACTTTGGTAAAAAATATAATCATGAAAGCTATAGTATTAAAAGAAGTTGGAGGGTCAGAAAACCTGGTACTTGCAGAGGTTCCTGTACCGTCAATTAAAGATAATGAGGTTTTGGTTGGTGTAAAAGCGATAAGCATTAATCCTGTAGATGCATTTGTCCGCAGAAACCAGGCAGCATTGGATATGATCTATGCCCGAAAAGGCGATGAAGAAAATATCATTCTTGGATGGGACGTTGCCGGTGTTGTGACCGAAGCAGGAAAAGCGGTGACAAAATTCAAGACCGGAGATGAAGTTTTTGGCAACTTTAAGTTCATTGGCCAGGCAAATGCCTATGCAGAATTCGTTGCGGCACCAGAAGATGAAATGGTATTGAAACCAGCCAACGTAAGTTTTGAGGAAGCTGCCGGAGCAACAATGGCAGCTTTAACAGCTTGGGTATCGTTAGTGAATTTTGCGAAAATAAAAAAAGGAGATAAGGTTATTATCCATGGTGCATCTGGCGGGGTTGGGCATTACGCGGTACAATTGGCCAAACATTTCGGCGCATATGTAATCGGTGTTGCATCGGGCGCCAACAGAGATTTTGTTTTGGGCCTGGGAGCTGACGAATTCATCGATTATAAAACGCAGGCAGTTGAGGAAATTATTGATGATGCTGATATTGTGCATGATGCGGTTTGGGTAGAGGGAGAAGTAAGTAGCACTGAAGACACCCATCTGGGCCGGTCATTAAAATCAGTCAGGAACGGAGGTAAGTTATCCAGTATAGTAGTATATCCGGATCAGGAGTTCGTCGATAAGGCAAAGGCAGAAAGAGATGTAACAGTTGAGAGAGTATATGTGACACCTAATGAAAGCTATCTGCAAGATCTTGAAAATATTGCCCGCTTATTGTCTTCAGGTGAAATCAAAACGCATGTGTCGCAAGTGCTACCATTAGCGGATATGGCAAAAGCTCACGATATTATCCAGACCAAAAATACGGTTGGGAAAATAATTCTTGTTCCTTAAGAGGCTGTCTAAAAATAAAAACAGACCGTCACGAATACCCACCAGGATTATCCTGGTGGGTACTCGCAATGACGATCACAAGGTGGTTGTGGTATCCATACATGTCATTACTGTTTTTTTCCAACTTGGCTGGTCCGTACTCGTATTACGACCAGTTTTTTATTTTTAAACAGCTTCTTAATAAAAATTGTAAAACGTATCGGAAAGTGCATCGTGAAAACCCCAGCCGATGTTTTCGCTATCAACAAGTAACTGTGATGCCGGTTGTTCAAATTGACTCAATAAGTCTTCTTTTTGGATAAGTTTTAGTGCATTGGCATATGTGCTTACAAGGCTGTTGTAAAAAGGCTCATTTATATCGCCAAAATCATTTGTAAATTGTACACCTGTTTCCACATAAAACAGCATAAGAGATGCCAGCAATTCGGGTGAAGGTCCTAATTTTTTAAATTCACTGATGCATTGTTTCCCTTGCTTAAGGTTGTAGCCGAAGCCACGCTTTGGATAAAAAGACTCGTAAACTTTAACTTTGTATTTTTCAAATAACCCATTTTCATCTGGCTTAAAATAAAAGTCAAGATACTCCTTCACCGTTTTGTTTTTTTTATACAAATCGGCTATTATTTCAATAAGCGCTTTTTTGTCGAGTTTGGTAAGGTCGTTTTTAAGGGCCATTATCGATATTTTTTTACGAGATAAAGTATTCTTTCATTACAAATATATTAAAGACCCCTAACCGGTCAATGCTTTCCCGTTTTTGGGTTGTAAATTTAAAAGCTTTGGTAAGTTGCACGAAAGGGCATGTGCGTATGATTCGACCAGTTGGCGAACGAGGCCGCCCGAGATAAGTCAAAAATTTGAAGTGGGATAAGTGGAAACGGTTTGGCGAATGGTAATGTTAGGTGTGGAGCCCACTACCTTGCTGTGGCAGGTTTATGTTTTACCTTTGGGGATTTAATGCCGTCAACAGCAAAAACATCCGCCAATAAAGGCCAATACGCAAACAGCATAAAGCACTGGAGCTTTAATTAATAAAAAATTTAAAGGTTAATGAAAACTAATATAAAATCCGCAACGGGTAGGGGGGATACCGCTTAACGATTAAACCAGTTTATCACAAAATCCAGCTTTGATCTTTTTAAAATATCAAACCAAAAACGATGTATATGCATTGATTTCATAGCAATTAATGCTTTAGTTACATATAATAACTTTTTAAATGGGAAATTATTGTGGAAGAGTTTGGTTGCGTGGGTCGGGGAGCGAGGTTCGGGTTGTGTGGATCGCGGTTCGGGTTGCGTGTGGCGAGGTGAAAGAGCCGATATTTTAGAGCATTAGGTTTTGAGTTAATAAAGTGGCATCGAATTTCACTTATCGAAATCCCGGCCTAACCATCCCTCTCCCGGAACCCGACCCCCGCTCCCCGCAATCCGAACCCCACAACCCGAACCACACAACCCGAACCCCACAACCCGAACCACACTCCCCGAAACCCGAACCTGGCTCCCCGCAACCCGAACCCAACAACCCGAAACCCGCACCAAAAAAGCCCTTCAACTATTCATACAATTCCTTATTTTTGCGCGTTATGAGTATTGCTAAAACATATTTGCCTAAAGAAACCGAAGATAAATGGTACAGTTACTGGTTAAAGCACGATTTTTTTAAGTCGGTGCCCGATGAGCGCGAGCCCTATACCATAGTCATTCCGCCGCCAAATGTTACCGGGGTTTTGCATATGGGCCATATGTTGAACAATACCATACAGGATGTACTGGTACGCCGCGCCCGCATGAAAGGCAAAAACGCCTGCTGGGTGCCGGGAACCGACCATGCCAGTATAGCCACCGAAGCTAAAGTTGTGGCCATGCTTAAAGAGCGCGGCATCAGCAAAACAGACCTTACCCGCCCCGAGTTTTTAACTTATGCCTGGGAGTGGAAAGAAAAATACGGTGGTATCATCCTCGATCAGCTTAAAAAATTAGGTGCATCATGCGATTGGGACCGCACCAAATTCACTATGGACGAGGAGCTATCCGAAGCCGTTATAGATACCTTTATCCACCTTTACAAAAAAGGCTGGATTTACCGTGGCGTACGCATGGTGAACTGGGATCCGCAGGGAAAAACCGCGGTATCCGATGAAGAAGTTATCCGTAAAGAAGTTAATCAGAAGCTTTATTATATTAAGTATGAAATAGTGAGTAGTGAGTTGTCAGCAGTGAGTGGTGAGTTGTCGGGCGTTAATAACGACGACAGCACTCACCACTCACCACTCACCACTCACTATTTAACGGTAGCAACCACCCGTCCAGAAACCATTATGGCTGATGCGGCTATCTGTATCAACCCAAATGATGAACGGTATTTGCATTTGCACGGTAAAACGGTATTTATCCCGCTCATCTGCCGCGAGATCCCGGTTATTTTGGATGAGTATGTTACCATGGATTTTGGTACCGGCTGTTTAAAGGTAACGCCGGCCCATGATTTGAACGATTATGAACTTGGCCAAAAGCATAACCTGCCGGTTATTGACATTTTAAACGACGACGGTACCCTGAACAACAAAGCGGAAATATTGATTGGTGAAGACCGTTTTATTGCGCGTAAAAAAATTGTCCTGCTGTTGGATGAAGAAGGTGCTTTGGAAAAGGTGGAGGACTATAAATCGCAGATAGGTTTTTCTGAACGTACCGATGCGGTTATTGAGCCAAAGCTATCTATGCAATGGTTTTGCAAAATGAGCGAAATGGCTAAGCCAGCCCTTGATTATGTGTTAAATGGCGAGGTAAAGCTGATTCCCGAAAAGTTTATAAACACCTACCGCCACTGGATGGAGAACGTTAGGGACTGGAACATTAGCCGCCAGTTATGGTGGGGACAGCAGATACCGGCATGGTATTTACCAAACGGCGAGTTTGTTATTGCCAAAAATATTGATGAGGCCTTAGCAGAAGCAAAACTTAAGACTCACAACTCACAACTCACAACTGCCGATTTAACGCAGGACCCGGACGTAGTTGATACCTGGTTCTCGTCATGGTTATGGCCCATATCTGTTTTCGACGGGTTTAAGGACCCCGACAACGCCGATATCAACTATTATTATCCAACAAACGACCTGGTAACTGCCCCCGAGATCCTGTTTTTTTGGGTAGCGAGGATGATTATGGCCGGGCACGAGTTTAGGGGGCAGGCGCCCTTTAAAAACGTTTACCTTACCGGTATAGTAAGGGATAAGCTGGGTCGTAAAATGTCGAAATCGTTAGGTAACTCTCCCGATCCGCTGGATTTGATAGAACAATACGGTGCCGACGGTGTAAGGGTAGGTATGCTGCTTTGCTCGCCCGCCGGCAACGATTTGATGTTTGATGTAAGCTACTGCGAGCAGGGCCGTAATTTTGCCAATAAAATATGGAACGCTTTTAAACTGATAAAAGGGTGGGAAGTTGATGCAAGCCTGGCAAACCCCAACCAGATAGCTATTGAATGGTTTGGCAGCAGGTTTAACCAGGCGCTGGGCGAGATAGAAGACAACTTTGCGCAGTACCGCTTATCAGAGGCATTAATGGCCACCTACAAGCTGGTTTGGGACGATTTTTGCGCCTGGTACCTTGAAATGATAAAGCCTGCTTACCAGCAGCCAATTGATAAAGATACCTATACAGCAACAGTTGGGTATTTTGAAAATATACTAAAGGTTTTACACCCGTTTATGCCTTTCCTTACCGAGGAATTGTGGCATGATGAATTATTGGGAGAACGCGGAGAAAAGGATTGTTGTATTGTTGCCCAATTGCCAAGCATTGGGGAAATAAATACTCAGCTGATTAATGAGGTGGAGATTGTTCAGCTTGTACTTACACAAATCAGGAACATTCGTAACACAAAACAGATCTCGCCTAAAGAGGCGCTTGAACTGTTTTACAAGTCAAATTCGGGAGTAAATTATCAGCAATACCAGGCCATTATATCCAAACTGGGTAATATAAGCCAGTTTAGCGAGGTTGATGATAAGGTTACAGGAGCAGTTAATTTTATTGCTTCAACCGATGAGTTTTTTATTCCCTTAAGCCAAAACCTCGATCCGGTGGCAGAGTGCGCCAGGCTGGGGAAAGAGAAAGAATATCTTTTAGGGTTCCTGAAATCGGTAGATGCAAAGCTTGGTAATGAGCGTTTTATGAACAATGCCAAGCCCGAAATTATTGAAATTGAACAAAGGAAAAAAGCTGATGCCGAGGCTAAACTGGGTATTATTGAACAAAATTTGATTGATTTGGCTTGTTAATTGTATGGTTAACCGACTGTGAGGGCAATAATGCTTAAAAGGCGACAGTAACGTTTATGCCTTTTAAAGCATCCTGCATTAACAGCTTTGTAGTTAATCATGAGTAAAGGAGTAAACTTTTTTAACTTTTCAATTTATAAAATTTTATCAAAGGAGCAGTCTTTTCTTGATCAGGCACGTATTCGACTGCTTTTTTACGGTTTTCCACTTGTATTTATAGCTTTAGGCGCTGTTTTAATGAGCGTTTATTTCGAGCGGCAAATGATGCTGGCCTATACCGTTGCCGCACTAATGGTGTGCATAGCTGTATTATTTAAATTTTTGACTTACCGGCCCAACTGGCGTTTAATTTCGCATTTACTGCTCAGCGCCGGTACTATAGTTAATGCCAGTATTGTTTTTTTAACCGTTCAAAGCGTAAACATAGTTGCTATACAGGTAATCATAATGGTTATTGTGTTTAGCTATTACATGCTTGGCCAAAAGGCGGGGCTGGTTTATTCTTTATTGAACACAGTGCCGGTACTTGCCTTCATGGTTATTGAATTTACCAGGGGTTATGTGATAGGCATAAAGCCCGATAAGATAGATCAATCAACCATTATTATTACGCTGTTTGCCAATTTTATACTGCTGATATTTATTCACAGCCAGTTTTATACAGCCTTTTTAAAAAATATAAAACAACTTAAAGATAGCAGCGACGAACACGAGGCCCTTAACTCCAGGCTTGAAACAGCAATTGAAAAGGCCGAAAAATCAACTCACGTCAAAACCGAATTTCTTGCAACCATGTCGCATGAAATTCGTACGCCGCTTAATGCCGTTATAGGAATGAGCAACCTGCTGCTGATGAGCGATCCGCGGAACGACCAGGTGGAAAACCTGGAGATACTAAAGTTTTCGGCAAATAACCTGCTTACCATTGTTAACGATGTGCTTGATTTTAACAAGATAGAATCGGGTAAGGTTGTTTTTGAAAACACCCGTTTTAACCTGTCCGAACTGATGAACAATACTTGCGGCGCCCAGATGATAAAGGCTGCAGAAAAAGGTTTGAAGTTTGAAATGGGGGTTGATTGTTTACTAAATGATAAAGTGATTTTTGGCGATCCTACACGCATTGCCCAAATTATTTATAACCTGGTTAGTAATGCGATAAAATTTACATCAAAAGGGAATGTTTTGGTTAAGGCTACTTGTTTTGAAGACCGGCATAATACTGTTATCGTCAAATTTTTGATAAAAGACACTGGCATTGGTATCGAAGAACATAACCTTAACAGCATATTTGAGCCATTTACGCAGGAATCATTAACCACCACCCGTCAATATGGTGGCACGGGTTTGGGCCTGGCCATTGTAAAAAGATTGCTTGATTTGCAGGGCCTGCACATGGATGTTAAAAGTGAGATGGGTGTAGGTTCCGAGTTTTCGTTTTTGATGGAGTTCCCGGTATCAACAGAACCGGTTGTTAAAAAAGCAATCCCCTCATCAATAAAGATCAACGAAAAAGGCGCCGGGGTATCAAGTATAAGGGTACTTATTGCCGAAGATAACATTGTAAATGTTATGCTGATGAAAAAGCTGTTATCAAAATGGCATATTATACCAACCATTGCCGAAAACGGTGTACAGGCTATTGAGATGATGCAATATGGCAATTTTGATATTATACTGATGGATTTGCAAATGCCGGTTATGAATGGTTTTGACGCCACCCTGGAGATCAGGAAAATGGCCGATCCAAAAAAATCAAATATCCCTATTATAGCGCTTACAGCTTCGGCTTTGTTTGATCTTAAGGAAAAAATTTATGAAGCAGGCATGAACGATTATGTATCCAAACCATTTAAGCCCGATGAACTGCTGGCCAAAATTCAAACCCTGGTGGCAGTAGCTTCATAGGTATTTGCCACCCAGAAAAATACTGGAAAAAACAATAATGACGTCTTGGTTTTTGAACCCAACAACAACCACGTCATTGCGAGGTACGAAGCAATCCCAAACTGTGCCGATCGAATTTGCAAGGCTGCTCTGTAAGTAGGGGATTGCTTCGTACCTCGCAATGACGTGGGATATACGTGCATTAAACAGGTTTGCTGTATGCCGGCAACTCTTCTATAAACTTGTATTCTCTTTTCTCCAGGTCGATATTGCAATAGTAGTGCTGCAGGCCGTTACTTACTGCCAGCAGTGATACCTTGTGTACCATGTTATAGCGGGCTACCTGGTCGAAGGTTTTTTGATCAATAGTTACTGATGGAGCCTTGCACTCTACAATTAATATCCGTTTCCCCTCGCTGTTAAACACCACAATATCCGTACGTTTTTGCAGTCCGTTGAGCTTAAGGCCGCCTTCGAGCCTGATAAGCGACCGCGGATAGTTTTTTTGCCTGATAAGGTATTGCACAAAATGCTGCCTTACCCATTCTTCGGGTGTGAGGATGATTGTTTTTTTACGGATCTCGTCAAACAAAGACAGCTGACCGTTCTCGTCGCTTATTTTAAATGGGTAGGGAGGAAGGTTAAGCGGAGGTAAATTCAAAATTCAAAATTAAAAAGTCAAAATTAAAAAGGAATATCTGAAACATCAGCCAGGTTTTGAACTTTAGTTTCAACATTTACCATAAAAGACCGGCTTTGCGGGCTGGAATTTTTAATTTTGATAAATAAAACAAACCGTCATTGCGAGGTACGAAGCAATCCCCGACTTACAGAGAAGCTTTGCAAATCCGATCTGCATAGTTTGGGATTGCTTCGTACCTCGCAATGACGGTCGGTTTATTTATTTTGACAGATTCGCAGGTTCAAAAACTATAAAAACATTAATAAATAAATTTTTAATAGCTTCTAAAGGTCATTTTTGACTTTTGAATTTTTACTTTTGACTTAAAAGATGACCGCAGCCGAGATTTTAAAAGATATCAAGAACCATAAATACAAGCCCCTGTATCTGCTGCATGGCGAAGAGCCTTATTTTATCGACCTGGTAAGTAATCATATCGAGCATCACCTGCTTCCGGATGCCGAGAAAGGCTTTAATCAAACTGTTTTATACGGTAAGGATACCGATATGATGACCGTGCTTAATGCCGCCAAACGCTACCCCATGATGGCCGATTACCAGGTTGTGATGGTAAAGGAAGCCCAGGACATGAAATGGGGTAAGGATGATGACGGCAAAAAAGGCATCGACCCGTTATTGAGCTATCTTGAAAAGCCATTGGCAAGCACCATACTGGTTTTTTGCTACAAGTACGGCAAGTTTGATAAACGGAAAAAAACGTATAAAGCCATTGAGAAAAGCGGGCTTATATTTGAGTCGGCCCCTTTATATGATAGCAAGATTCCTGCCTGGATTGAAGGGTTCATAAGCGATAAAGGATATAAAATAAACCAGCAGGCTTCGGCTATGTTGGCTGAGTATTTGGGCAATGATCTTTCAAAAATTTCAAATGAACTCGAAAAACTGATGCTGAATGTAACTGCCGGGCAGGAGATAAGCCTGAAACTTATTCAGGATAACATCGGCATAAGTAAGGAGTACAATGTATTTGAGCTGCAAACTGCGATAAGCAAAAAAGATGCTTTTAAGGCTAACCAGATTATTAATTATTTTGAGGCTAACCCCAAGGCCAACCCAATAGTACTGGTGCTGGGTAACCTGAATAACTTTTTTAGCAAGGTGCTGGCTTATCATTATGTAAAAGATAAATCGCAACAAAACGTTGCCCGCGAGTTGGGGGTTAACCCTTATTTTGTAAAAGATTATGAACTGGCCGGTCGTAATTATAGCTATCCGAAAACTATGCAGGTTATCAGTTACCTGCGCGAGTACGATTTGAAAAGTAAAGGGGTTGAATCAAACGCCCCTCACGGCGAACTCATGAAGGAACTGATGTTTAAAATATTGCATTAACAACAGGGCAAACCAGCCCGGATGATCCCAAAAACAAGTAACATTTTTGTTAGGTGTATCATTTTTATACTTTTATACGTAGCGCTGTCATTTAACTCAAAAACGCCCTTTACAGCTCAATTTAAGGGTTTTTTTACCTCTCTCGACTTGATTGTTAACTTATTTGTAAAGAACTCTTTACAATGTAACATAATTTAACCCCTGATTTAATCGTTATGTTCATTAAACGAAAGCAACCTGCAGTGCTTTCCGGTCATGGTAATAAAACATAAATTATTAAATTATGATACTACTTTTCTGCGGATTATCGGGAGCCGGTAAAACAACATTGGCTAAAAATGTTGCTATCGAACTAAACGACCTGGGCATAAGAACGGAGATAATTGATGGCGATGAATATCGCAACGAAATTTGCCGCGACCTGGGATTTAGTAAAGCCGACAGGTACGAAAACATACGGCGTTTGGGCTTTGTGGCCAGCCGGTTTTCGGCACACGGAATAGTTACTATAGTGAGCGCCATAAATCCTTACGATGAGTTGCGCCGCGAACTGGCCGAAAAGTATGAGCATGTAAACATTGTTCACATTGATTGTCCTGTTAGTAAACTGATTAGCCGGGATACAAAAGGGTTGTACAAAAAAGCCTTTTTACCAGATGGACATCCCGATAAGCTAACCAACCTTACCGGCATCAACGCCCAGTTTGATGTGCCCCATGATCCGGATTTGTATATAAATACAAGTAAAAGTACCATAGCACAAAGCACCTCGTCTCTATTGTACTTTATCCTGAATAATCTTCACCCTGTTGAAAAGGCTCAGCATAAAATGGCCGGCAAAGTTTAAACTTATCGGTCACATTATTGTTTATGTTATTTGCCCCACTGTAATTTATGCAAAAAAGAACGCTCATTATTGCCGGTATGCATCGCTCTGGCACCTCGCTTATTACCCATTGGCTTTCCAAATGCGGTATGCAGCTGGGTGAAAGACTGGCTTTGCCAAATCATGGAAACGTGGAGGGGCACTTTGAAGATGTAGAGTTTTTAAAAGTACATGAAGAGATCCTTGCCAATCATCAGCTTCCAATTTCGGGTTTAACAGATGAACATGTTTCCTTTTCAATTTACGAGCGGGAAAAAGTGAAAAGCATTATTAACGTTAAGCAGCGGTTATATGATCAATGGGGATGGAAAGATCCCCGTACATGCCTGTTCCTTGATGTTTATAAAGAGTTGCTCCCGGATGCCTGCTATCTTATCATTCTGCGCGACTACCAGTCGGTAATCAGCTCGTTACTGAGGCGCGAGTTCAGGTATGTTGATAATAAATACCTGGCCCGTAAATATTTATCACGACTTGCATGGCTAAAATTCAGGCGAAGCCGGAGACTTGAGGAATTTTGTCATACTTACGCCCAGGAATTTTTAAAAATCTGGATCACCTACAACCGGGATATACTAAATTGTATTAAAAAATTAAGCCGCGATGCTTTCATAGTGGTTAATTATTCGATGTTAAATAAAGAGGATGCCAACGTTTTTGCGCACCTTAAAAATAACTGGAATTTTTCGTTAAAATATTTCAGGTTCAAGGATGTATTTAAAGAAGGCATGATAGGTAAGGATGTTGATATTGAGCCCTACATTGCCGATAAATCATTAATTGCGACTGCAAAGCAACTCCAGGCAGAGCTTAAGGGGTATATGATTGATTAAACCCCCTAACCGGCGGGTCGTACCGTTCGCCAACTGGTCGGGATCGGTACCCCACATGCAAAGTTTCCCACAAGAGCCGTTTGCTGCTACTTGCTATCTATCCATTTTATCGCCGGCTCCACATCGTTAAAAAAACGGAAAACGATTTTGCCAACCAGGGTATCCACGCTTTTCCGGGCAGATAGCTGGCTGAAAACACTTGGCGAATTAATCCAGGCGAAGTACCTTAATCCCGATTTTTCCATAGCCGGGAACCATTCGTTATTGCTCCAGTCTGCCGCTTCAGACCAATTACCAAGTACATGAATGTTGTTATTAAGTACGCTGTGAACTTTGTTTTTTTTCAGCATATCCAGCATGCGAAGGCATCCCTTTTGTATCGATTCCAGGTTTTGAAAACCGGTCCAGTCGGCATCTATGCGGTTACGCGGCTGGTTATAAGTAAGGGTGATTGTGCTGTCCTGGTAGTAACGGTCGCCATCTATTACGGGTTCAGTTTTTTTGGCGGGGTCAAGCATCAGCCTGAAAAAGAAGGTTGAGCCTTCACCGGGTACGCTTTCTATCCAGAAACTGCCATGGTGTCTTTTCAGGATTTCGGCGGATATAAAAAGGCCCAGACCTAAACCCTCAAAACGCATGGCGGTATTATCAACCCGGTAATAACGATCAAACAGGCGCATCAGGTTTTTTTCCTCAATGCCGATACCAAAGTCCTGAACAGATACAATGAGGCTGTTATCGGTATGCAGGGTACAATTCACTATCACCCTGTCGGCCTCGGGCGAGTATTTGATGGCGTTGCTAAGGAAATTATTCACCACCTGTTCCAGCCGGAAACGATCGCCGGTGTAGGTTACATCATCGGCTTTTTCCAGAATGATCTGATGCGATGTTGTTGCCTGCTGAACACTTTCTATACTATCTTTAAGCATCTCCAGGAAACTGAAGGGTTCCATGTTATAAGCGATTTTACCGGCATTGATGCGGGTAACGTCCAAGAGGTTATTGATCAGCTTTTCCAGCCGCAGTACATGCGCTGCCGACTTTTGGACAAAGCTGTTGAGCTTTTGCGCATCAGTTGTTCGCTGCATCAGCTGGTTAAATGCTTTAATGCTGGTAAGCGGTGTTTTTAACTCATGGCTGGCTATTGACAGAAACTCATCCTTCTTTTGTTCGTTATGCTTTTGCATCTCGATATTGGTATTGGTACCCAGCCATAGCCTTACCTGGCCATTTTCTACCAGTGGCACAGCCCTCACCAAATGCCATATATATTGCCCGTTATAAAATTTAAGGCGAAACTCAACCATAAATTCATCAGCGTTTTGCAAAGCTGCCTTCCATTTTTGCGAACTGATAAGCCTGTCATCGGGATGGATAAATTCCTGTAAACTGCGGCCCAATATCTCCTCCATGCTTTGGCCAAAGTCGTCGCATACAACTTCGTTCACATAATCAAGGTAACCATCTGGGCGGGCCGTCCAAACCTGTTGTGGCATTGCATTCAGTAAAAAGCGGAAACGCTGATCGTTCTCCTTTTCTTTTTGCCGGGTAAGTATAGTCTCGGTCATCTCAAAAGCAAAGCCCAAAATTCCATCAACAGTGCCATCAGCATCGTATCTTGCCTGGTAAATAAACGTAAAGTAGCGGTCTTCAAGCGGGCCGTTAACAGTTCGTGCCAGCGGTACTAATAGCTCTTTACCTTCAAATGTATTGCCGGTGTAGTAAACATTTTTTAAAATATCTATAATAGGGGTGCCTGCCAGTTCGGGCAAAGCTTCTATAATAGGTTTGGCAAACAGATCCCGGCCCGGGAAAAGCTGCTGGTACGCCGGGTTTACCAGTTCAAATACCATTTCGGGGCCGTCGAGTACGCAAATGCCGGTAGGTACCTGCATAAAAAATCTTTTCAGCCTGTCGCGCTGACTGGCCGCTGCGGCCTGGGCATTAAAAAGTTCAATATTGCGTAATTCCACCCGTTCTTCCAACTCGTCATTTAGCTTAAGCACATCTTGCTGCGACTGGAACAACTCTTCGTTGGCGGCGCTTAGTTCCTCATTTGCTGATCTTATCTCCTCGTTGGTTGCCTGTATCTCTTCGTTGGCATTTGCCAGGTCCAAATTTGCAGTCAATAAGTCCTGCTTGTTTTGTTCATGGCGATTTTTTGCCAAAACAAGGTCGGTTATTTCGTATTTAAAACTTAAAACAGATACTATTTTGCCACTCTCGTCTCTAAGGGCCTGGTAAAACACGTTGAAATAATGATTTTGTATTGGTCCGCCCGGTTCCTTGGCCAGCGGGATACAAATCTCGTTGCCTGTAAAGGTTTCGCCGGTTTTGTAAACATGCTGCAGGGCATCAAAAATTGGCTGTCCGCCTACTTCGGGCAAAACGTCTAACAAGGGCTTACCTAATACTTCGCGGTTTGGAAAAAGCTCATTTTTATACCGCGGGTTTATGAAATCATAAACCAGGTTGGGGCCGGTGACTATGGCTATCTGCGCGGGAATCTCCTCCAAAAGCTTTTCCATTTGCCTGCTCAAATTTGGGGCTTTTGCGGCGGCAGTTATTTCTTTTTCCAGACTTTGCTTTAAATTCCGCTCGGTAATTACCTGTTGGGTAACATCCTCTGTATAATGAATGATGTAGCTCATATCGCCCTCGGCATCAAACACCGGGGTATGTGCGGTATTCCAGTAACGTTCTTCCATTTGCGAAGGATCGGCTGCGTTGGGTATATCAAATCGCATTATGGGCAACTGATGCGGCTGCCCGGTTTCTAATACTTTATTAAGCGAAAAGCAAATGCCTCCATCTTCAGATGACCAGTCGGGAATTTTAGGAAAAACATCAAAAAGGTATTGCTCTGCCAGCGCCAGCCTTGTTTTGCCTGTTAGCTTTAAATAGGCATTGCTGGCTGTGAGAATAAATAGTTCTGGCGAAAGAATAAGGTAGGGTTGAGGTAACGTCTCAAAAACCCTTAACATTTCCGGAGGTAAAGCAGAACTATGTTTTAAAGCCATTTAAGCTGTAGAAAGATGGATGCAACAATACTAAACGGATAATGTTATTATAGGGGAAAATGTTTTAAAAAAAATTAATTACTGGTTATGGTTTGAGTAATTTAACTAATTGCCTCATCTTTACCCAGGTTTTTATATAATGATATGGCAGGCACCGCATCAATCCCAAAGGTATATTTATACAGGCGTATTGTACATGCCAAATTATTTATTGATGATTACTACCACCAGCCGATTAATCTTGATGATATTGCTGATGAAGCCTTTTTCTCAAAATTCCATTTCATTCGCCTGTTTAAATTAACTTATGGCAAAACGCCGCACCAGTACCTGATAGCGGTAAGGATTGAAAAAGCCCGCTTATTGTTACAGGATGGCACCCCGGTAACACAGGCCTGTTATGCTGTAGGGTTTGACAGTGCCAGTTCATTTTCGGCTTTGTTTAAAAAGATTGTTCATCTGTCGCCATACGCTTACCAGCAACAGGCACTTAAAAGACTGGCCGATATGTTGCAATCGCCATTAAAATTTATTCCCAATTGTTTTGCGCAGGAAAATGGCTGGGTAAAAAACAGCAATTTTCAATAAGTAAGCCCCTGGTTTATTGTTCATCTTTGGTTTAAACAAATTATTCCACATGATCACAAAAATGAACCACGTTAGCATATTTGTTCTTGACCAGGACAGTGCTTTTGAGTTTTACGTTAATAAGCTTGGTTTTAAAGTGCACACCGATGCGTCAATGGGCCCCGGAATGCGCTGGCTCACCGTATGCCCGCCCGAACAACCCGAACTGGAAATATCGCTTATGGCCATTGCCGAAGGCATGATGTTTAAAGGGGAAGCTGCACGGCAAATGCGTATGCTGGTAAGCCAGGGTACCTTTGGTTTTGGCGTATTTGAATGTAACGATCTGATGGCAACCTACGAAGAGCTGAAAGCCAAAGGCGTTGAATTTAAAAAAGAACCAACAAAAGAGTTTTATGGTTTTGAAGCCTTGTTTAAAGATGACTCGGGCAACTGGTTCTCCTTAGGCGAAAAACAAAAATAACAAAGCCGGGTCATAAAACCAGATTTTGTTATTTTATTAAAATCGTAATAAACGAAATTATTTTACAGGTGAGCTCTCCTCTTTGGCAACAACCGGTTTGGCGGCAACTTTTTTGACGCTGGTTTTTGCAACGGGTTTTTTAACTTCTGCTGGTTTAGCAACAGGTGCAACCGGGGCTTTAACTTCGGCTGAAACCACTTTGGTTTTTTTATCGGCTTTTGCAGGAGCTTCTTTTTTGTCGCTTATTTTGCCAGTAAGTTTTTTTGCTAAGTTCCTGGCAGTCTTTTCAATAGCCTTTGTTGCTTTTTTAAGATCGGGTTCAATTTCGCTTACGATAGCTTTTAGCTGAGCGGTAAACTTATCGGTTAACTGATTTTTTAGTGCTTTGCGGGCTTCTTTTTCAGGGGATTTTGCTTTTTTATTTTTCATAGAGAACGTTTGAGAAAATTCAGGTTGGGTTTGAACTTATTTTCGGCACAAAGATAAGTTAATATAATGCTATTTTAATATTATGTTTATGTTAACAAAACGCCTGTATGTTAAGTGATTGTTAATTATATAATATAACCCAATCTTTAACACTCTGTTTTAAATTTGTGTTTTTTTGAAAGCGTTGTGGTTATTCATAACTTAGCGGCCTTAGATATTTCCTGATAATCATGATCAAAGATTTAAACTCATTAAACCAGGTTGCCGAATTTCACAGCACTTTTAAACATCCTATTATAGCAGCACCGCAAATCCCGTCAAAGGAGCGCTGCCAGTTGCGGATAGAACTTTTGGCCGAAGAGTTGAAAGAATTGCAGCAAGCCGTGAATGACAATAACCTGGTTGAAATAGCCGATGCATTGTGCGATTTGCAATACGTATTATCAGGCGCTGTACTGGAGTTTGGTCTTGGAGAAAAGTTTAAGGAATTGTTTGATGAGGTTCACCGGTCAAACATGAGCAAGGCCTGTAAAACCATAGAGGAAGCCAACCAGACTATTGAACATTACCGTAATACAGCCGATACTGAGTCGCACTATAAGGAGATTGACGGCTTGTTCCTGGTATACCGTACTGCAGATAACAAAACCCTTAAATCAATTAATTACTCGCCTGCCAATTTGGGGAGTATTGTGATAGCTTAAAGCTTAAAGCTGAAGGCCGAAAGCTTAAAGCTAAATAATGGACTACCGTTTTTAAATTATAAATTAAAGTACAATAACTTGCCCGAATCAGCACCAAACCAACCCGAAGTTAAAGAATTTATGCACCCGCGTAACCGCCACCGCGAGGGGTATGATTTTAAGGCGCTGATGAAGGCTACGCCCAAATTGCGGCCCTTTGTAACCGTAAATAAATACGATAGCCAAACCATTAACTTTGCCAATCCCGAGGCGGTTAAATTGCTGAACAAGGCTTTGCTAAAGCATCATTATGGGATTAGCTTTTGGGATATCCCCGAAAGTTATTTATGCCCTCCTATCCCTGGCCGTGCAGATTACATACATTATGCGGCCGATCTTTTGGCTGCAGCTAATGACGGTGTTATCCGTAAAGGCAAAAAGGTTAGGGTATTGGACATTGGGGTAGGAGCCAATTGTGTTTATCCCATTATCGGTCACCAGGAATATGGCTGGAGTTTTGTTGGGGTTGATATAGATGAGCAGGCTTTACAATCGGCACAGGAGATCATCAGTAAAAATGATGAGCTGAAAAATGCCATCGAGCTTCGCCTGCAAAAGCACAAGGCCGATATTTTCACTTTTGCCATAAAACCTGGCGAATTGTTTGATCTTACGGTATGCAACCCGCCTTTCCACGCGTCTGTTAAAGAAGCTGCCGAAGGCTCAAAACGTAAATGGAACAACCTTGGTCTTAAAGTTGGCCGGGAAGAACCCTTGCTCAACTTTGGCGGCCAAAATACCGAACTTTGGTATCCCGGCGGCGAGGCCGCGTTTTTAAAGCAAATGGCCACTCAAAGTACCCGGTTTGCCAAACAATGCTTATGGTTTACCACCCTGGTATCAAAAAAAGAAAATTTACGCATTTTGTATAATGCTTTGCAAAAGGCAGGTGCAATTGAGGTGCAAACCATTAACATGTCGCAGGGGCAAAAGGCAAGCAGGATAATGGCCTGGACTTTTCTATCGCCCGAAGACCGGCAACAATGGGCTAAAAAGCAATAATTAAGCTGGTAGCATTTAATCAATTGCTGATTGTTTTTTACCAATAGCGGCTTTTCTTTAAAGTTGAATGTTTACTTTTAATGTGCAATAACAATCGATTGCGTGTTAAATTAAACCTCAAATTTTATAGCATCTCACCACTATGAAAAAAATCTTAACCATCGTAATAAGCTGCTTGTTTATTTCAGCGCTTACATCCTTCAACGCTGATAAAGGGTGGACCAATCTCATGGATAAAAAAATGAGTAAATGGTCCATTTACCAAAGTTACCGGCTTAAATTCCCATATAAGGGCGAAGCCCCTAAAGATGCCGATGGCAAAACCCTGCCACCTATCGGCTATGATAAAAATGTGGCCAATGTTTTCACGGTGGAAATGCAGAACAACGAGCCTGTATTACACATCAGCGGCGAAATTTATGGTTGTATTTATACCAAACAGGATTTTCAGAATTATCACCTTAAACTGAAAACTAAATTCGGTACCAAAAAATGGGATCCCCGTTTAAATGAACCCCTTGACTCGGGCTTGTTATACCACTCGCAGGGCGATTGCGGAGCAGACTATTTCCATTCGTGGATGCTGTCAGAAGAATTCCAGGTGATGGAAGGCGGCATTGGTGATTACTGGAACGTAGGCACTGCACATGCCACAGTTCGCGCCGGCAAACCAACAGGAGTGCCCAATTATGTGTTTAACAAGGATGCCGATAAGGTTTTTATGGGCGTAGGCGCACCTAACCAGGGTTTTTGCCAGCGCAGCGAAAACTTTGAGAATCAAAAAGGAGAATGGAACACCATGGAGCTGATTTGCTACGGCGATAAAAGCGTGTACATTGTAAATGGTCATGTGGTTAACGCGCTATCAAACCTAAGTTACCAGGATGGCAATGAAAGCAAACCCCTAACCAAAGGCAAACTCCAGCTGCAAAGTGAAGCCGGTGAAGTATATTTTAAAGATATCCAGATTAAAAGCATTGATAAAATGCCGGAGGAGTATGCTGCTTTCTTTTAAACAGGATTAAAAGATTAGGCAGGATGAACAGGATGCAGATTGTTTTGCCTGAACCGAAATTCATCGAATTGGTTGAATTATTAGAATTCTAAAATTCTGCAAATTCGTTAATTCGATGAATTCCGGTTCAGACACCCTGTTAATCCTTAAATCGTGTATTAAACGCGTAAAAATGTCTTCTTCTGGTACAAATAATACAAAAACAGCCATTTCACCATTACAAAGGTAATGGCCATAGCTACGGCATTAAAGGGATCGCCAATGAGCTTGCCTATCCAGCCAAAGAAACCGTTGTTGGTATAGCTCCATTTAATAAAGTGACCGGATACATAGATCAGTATGGAGTTCATGCCGATCACCCTGAAATAAAACGACCACTTTTGATAACCCAGCACATCTATGATATAATAAAAAAATGCCATCAACAGCAGACTTAAACCACCCACCTGCATTACAAACGAGCTGGTCCACAGGTTTTTGTTGATAGGGAAATCGAGGTTCCATATTTGGGCTATCACCAGGAATATTATACCGGTAATAGTAAGTATAGCCACTTTTTTCATTTGCGCTAAACCGGTCTTTTTTAATACGGTACCGGTAATTATACCTAATAATCCGGTGCTGATGGCCGGTATGGTAGAGAATAAACCTTCGGGATCATGAATGCCCAGATACAACTTGCCCGGCAGAATGATCCTATCCATATAGGATGCAAAATTGCCCTGCATGGTTAAATCGCCATGCGGGAAGCCTGGCGCCGAAGTAAATTTAAGCAGCAACCAGTAACCTATAATGAATACCCAGAACCATACCATTTGCATGCGCTCGCTGCTGTATAGGTAAATAATGTTGGCAAACATATAAGCAATCCCGATACGGCCCAGCACACTGGCAAAACGGATCTCGGATATTGGCATAATGTTTAATCCGTTGTTAACCACTAAACCCAGCAATACCAATATTAATGCTCTTTTTATAACCCTAACAACCAACTGTTTTTTGCTTTTGCCTTTCTCTAATTCCCGGCCAACCGAAAACGGAGTAGATACACCGGCCATGAACAGGAATAGTGGAAAGATAAGGTCGTACAGGTGAAAACCATTCCAGTCGGGGTGTGTAAACTGGTTTGCAATGGCCTCCCAAAATGGCGATTTGGTGGCTTTGGCCATGGTATGAAAAATCTCTTCACCACCCATAATCCAAAACATATCAAACCCGCGAAGGGCATCCAATGAAAATAAACGTGTAGGGGCGGCATTAATATCATCAGGCGCGGAATCGCCTGATTTTGTTTTGGTTGTAGTGGTCATTGTTTATAAGATTTTGTTTGAACTAAAGATATAAAAAGACCCACTAATTAAAATATTTTTTTTAGCTGCCTTACTTTTTAAATTAATTGAATATGAGATATGAGATATGAGATATGAGATATGAGATATGAGATATGAGATATGAGATATGAGATATGAGATATGAGATATGAGATATGAGATATGAGATATGAGATATGAGATATGAGATGAAATTTTCAGGAGGCTGGTTAAAAATAGATCGTCACAGCAATGACGTTCTTTTATTTATTTTTAAACAATTTCCGGGTCTCAAATCTCATATCTATTCTCGTACCTTCGCGGTTTGTAATCGCACTGAATGTTAGAGATCTTATATCGCGACGAATTCCTTATAGCCATCAATAAACCGCATGGTTTGCTGGTGCATCGTTCTTCTATTGCTGCAGATGCATCGGAGTTTGCCCTGCAGATGCTACGCGACCAGGTTGGCCGGAAAGTTAACCCGGTGCATCGTATTGACAGGAAGACAGGAGGTATATTACTTTTCGCGCTGGATAAACAGGTGGAAATTGCCATGCAACAGCAATTTATGGAAAACCAGGTGCAAAAAAAATACCTGGCCATAGTGCGTGGTCATACTGCCGATACAGAGGATATTGATTATCCCCTGCGGAAGGAAAACGGTACGCTTCAGGATGCGTTTACAACCTATACCACCCTTAAACGAGCCGAACTGGATATTCCATTTGGCGCTCACCCAACAGTCCGGTATTCGTTGGTTGAGGCAGTCCCAGCTACAGGGCGAATGCACCAGTTGCGCAAACATTTTAGCCATATTTTCCATCCCATCATTGGCGATCGTACCCATGGCTGCAATAAGCAGAACAAATTTTTTAAAGGTACCTGGGATATGACCACCATGCTGCTGCATGCTTCGTACCTGAGCTTTAACCACCCTATAACCGGCGAAAGCATTACTATACGCGCAGATTTACAGCCCGAGTTTAAAAGAGTTATGCAGCTAATGAAATGGCAGCTTCATAATTAAAGTGATAATGAAACAAAACCCGCCTATGTTTGTAAGTTAACCATATACTTTAAACATGATAAAGCCGGCGAATTATAATCTCTATACAAATAATGGAGATCGCCTGATCATTATAAAACCAGTAACTCAAATTATGCCGGGGGGTGACATATATTCTACCGGGGTATTTGGCTTGAGCGAAGGCAGCATTGATTTGGGCGACATTGTTTTTGACGATAAAATGAACGAATGGGAATACAGCGGCATGGGTGACCTAACCCACAAGCAAGCCGAAGAAATTGCAAGGTTTATTAAAAATTACCACGAGCCCGATCCTGAAGACAGGATGATGGATGAGGGTAGGATTGTGTGATATTAAAACTATAAAAATCTTATTGTTTGTATATATCCATGATGTGTTTTTCCTGATCGCGAAAAAAATCTACGAATTTTGACCCGAATATATTGCTTTTGGCCCCGTTGAGGGCTTCGTTGTCTTAAAACTAAGTCTTTCGCCGGTTTGCAATTCTTTACTTCAGGGTCCGCAGGATTTTATCATTACCCATAACGTGTTAAAAAAAAGCCTTTCGTCACGCTGAACGCTTGAAGCGTCTATTATTCGCCCTGTACAGTCTGCGAAAAGATCCTTCAATTGTTCAGAATGACAAATCTTTTTAAACGTCATTTACCCTTCAGAATCCCCAGGTTTTACCCTTCATATAACGGATGCGAAGGCAATAGCTGTTGACTGATATAATTAGTTAGTTGCTAATTCCTCTTCCTTCGGCACCCTCTCTTTTCGGTACTTGCTCAAATTTATCAGCAGCACACTGCCTAATATAATCACCAGGCCGCCAACCTGCAATAAGGTAACGCTTTCGTGGGCAAAAAGCACCCCTAATATAACGGCTATAACCGGGTTAACATAAGCGTAGGTACTCACCTGCGTGGCCGGGCGAACCTGCAACAGCCATACATAAGCGCTAAAAGCAGCTATCGAACCAAAAACTACCAGGTAAAGCAATGCATACCAGCTATGAGCCGGGATAGCGTGCCAGTTGAGGGTTTGTACCTCGTTATGAAAAAAGCTTGATGGGATAAATACAATACCTGCAGCCAGCATTTGCCACGCGGTGTTAACAGATACGGATCCCTTTGTGTTATTGTGCTTGGAGTATAACGACCCCGATGCCCAGCCTAGTGTGCCCGCCAATAATAACAGCATTCCCGGTAGTTTTGACGGACCGGTTGATGGGCCGACCATGCTTCCTATCTGTTCGCTGAATAATAATATTACACCTATAAAGCCTATTATAAGCCCCAAAATGGTGCTTTTACTTTTAAAGTTGGTACTCCAGTTTGGCTTATCCAATAACACAAACCATATTGGGGGAGATGATACCATAATGGCTACCATGGCGCTTGGCAATGTTTGCTCGGCCCATATTACAGCGCCATTACCTACTACAAGTAATAAAAAGCCACTTACCGCGGCATGAATGATGTTGCGCTTTACAAAAATTTGTTCGCCTTTAATGGCGCACCATATCAGCATTAAAATACCGGCTGTAAAAAAGCGCAGGGCTCCCAGCAGAAACGGCGGGAAACCATCAACAGCCATTTTTATAAAAAAATAGGTAGAACCCCAAACCAGGTAAACAGTAGCAAAAGCTATGATAACCAACAGGGGAGAAGCAGTTTTTTGTGTAGTTGTAGTCATGGCAGTATTTATTTTTCGGGTATAACTAATTGTTGTTGTTCTTTAACAGTTTCGAGCACTATGGTGGTACGGGTGCTCAAAATATTAGGGATCTTACTAAAGTAAGTGCGCATCAGCTGCATCAGCGAGGCTGAATCATAGGTGCGGATCTTTACCAGGTAGCAATCATCGCCGGCAATATGATGCACTTCCTGTACCTCGGGTATTTTGGCAAGCTCGCGCGACGTATCGTTACATCCCGGGCCATCCGCAGCACGCATGAAAATAAAGGCCAGCATTTTTTGCTGTAATGCCACCGGGTTAATGCGCGTGGTATATTGCTGGATAACGTTTTTCTGTTCCAGTTTTTTTACCCTTTCCAATATGCCCGATGGGGCCATCCCCAGCTCGCGGGCTAGGTCGGCATTTGATATGCGGGCATTTTCCTGCATCAATCGTAAAATATGCAGATCGGTTTTGTCTAAAACTATTTCTGTTTCGCTAATCATGCAGTAATATTAGCCATTGTATGAATTAAATTCAAAATAATTTTAATAAAATGAATTTAATTCGACAAAAGTACCGTATTGGTGTTTAAACAGATATTTGAGTAGGTAGGATTGTGAGTAAAGATGCTTATAGCATCAGCTTAAAATGGGCGTTGTTTGCAAGCTTCGGGGAGAAAGAAGAATCCGGTCAGGCAGATAGTGAGTAAAATATTTGCAATCCCTCACTAATTTCCATTCACAACTCACCATTCACAACTCACCGCTCACTACTCACAATTACATCCCCTTCAACACATCAACCAAATACTCCACCTGTTCTGCATGTACATCCAGGTGGGTTACAAAGCGGATGCGGTGTTTGGCGGTATCAATGGCCTTAATGTCTTTAGCAGCAAGTTTGGCCAATATGGCGGTTGTAGGCTCAATAGTATCAAATAATACAATGTTGGTTTCTACAGGCAATACATTACTTACCCATGATAGCTTGATTAGTTCATCGCCCAGGATGCGGGCATGGGAATGATCTATCTTCAGGCGTTCTACATGGTGGTCAAGGGCATAGATGCCCGCCGCGGCCAGGAAGCCCGCCTGCCTCATGCCGCCACCCAATACTTTACGGATGCGGCGGGCATATTTAATAGTATCCTTATCGGCCAATAAAACCGAACCAACGGGAGCGCCCAATCCTTTGGATAAGCAAACCGAGATGCCATTAAAATATTTACCATAGTCGGCCGCCTTATCACCGGTATGAACGAGGGCATTAAATATGCGTGCGCCATCCAAATGAAGCTTTAGGCTTTTGGCCTGGCATAGTTCGGCAATGGGTTTTATATCGTTTAGTGTATAGCAACTGCCGCCGCCTTTGTTTACGGTGTTCTCTAAAACAACCAGGCTGGTATGCGGGTAGTGAATGTTTTCGGCGTTTATTTCCGGTTCTATCATTTCGGGGGTGATGATACCCCGGTAACCATTCAATAAGCGGGTTGATACGCCGGAGTTAAAAGCTATGCCGCCGCCCTCGTAACGGTACACATGGGCGGTTTGGTCGGCAATTAACTCATCCAGGGGCTGGGTAAAGCATTTAATGGCAATCTGGTTGGTCATGGTGCCCGATGGGCAAAATATACCAGCCTCCATCCCAAACATGGTGGCTGCTTTTTGCTCCAGTTCGTTTATAGTTTCGTCTTCGCCAAACACATCATCGCCAACTTTTGCACTCCACATGGCTTCCAGCATGCCGGGGGTAGGCTTTGTTACGGTATCGCTGCGTAAATCAACAGTTATCATATTAAATATGTAAAAATTGCGTTCTTTGTATTATTATACTTGTTATGCGCTCAATTTTAATCATTTTATTTTTTATGCTGTGCTTTGTATCAGCAAAATCGCAAAAATGGCAGCCCGGTAATTTTACCGATGTAAAGGGCAACCGCACAACCGGCTTTATAAGGTTATACCCTGGCGGCAAAAGCCCGATAAAAGATGAGGGCTTTATTGAATTTAAGGATGACCCCAAAACAAACCCCTATAAACTGAGTGCAAGTGATATACGGTCGTTTGTGGCAGGTAAGGATAGTTTTGTGGTTGCCCATGCTCCCCGCAACGAAACCTGGAGCCTGGAAGAAACCGATTTTGTGCAGGTGGTGCTTGATGAGCCATTGAAACTTTACATGGCAAAGGCTGGTTCGGGCGGCGGTGGCGGCGTGCGTTTTTCGCCGGGAATATCCGCGGGTTACGGCAGCGGCGGCTACGGTGGCGGACTTGGCGGCGGCGTAGGTGTGTCTATTGGTGGAGGTGGAGGGGGCGGTCGTGGAAAAAGCTCCAAAGCTGTTTACTACTTTGGCGAAAGCACGGCTGATATGAAGCGCATTACGGATGAAAACTTTGAAGATATTATGGTAGAGATCATGGGTGATGAAGAGCCGGTGGTTGATAGCATCAAAGAGCATAAATTCAGCCTCAAGAGCATGGATAAGCTGATTGATTATTTTAATAAGGTAGCAGCATCGCATGCCCCGGCGGCTCCCTGAAGGGCGAGCTTTTGATCTTTTAGTTCATTTTGCGAGTGCCCGGATGTTCCATCGGAACGCCTGGTACACCTGGAACGCTGTGGAACGCATTTGTGTTGATAGTCAGCGTGTTGTGGTTTCTAAAAAATAGAGGTGGAACACTGGTGTCTCTGATAATCAACACTTTATCTTCTTCTGTAAATTGGCAAGTGTGAACTTTTTTCAGGACGAGACACAATATATTCTCCGCTTTAAGCCTCTTTAATCAAAAATTATACTATTTGTAGCTATCATTTTGAGAGAA
The DNA here is from genome assembly GCF_056400605.1 of Mucilaginibacter sp. P5_A4. Lineage (NCBI taxonomy): Bacteria > Pseudomonadati > Bacteroidota > Sphingobacteriia > Sphingobacteriales > Sphingobacteriaceae > Mucilaginibacter > Mucilaginibacter sp. P5_A4. The sequence goes on from NZ_JBFUKX010000014.1 coordinate 27,176, forward strand.
ATAAAAAGAAATATTTATATATAACGTGAAAAAACTATTTTGCATTTTTAGTGTGATTTTTACATTTTCCTGCCAAAAAAATGACAAAGTCATATCAAAGAAAACGATAGACGATTTTATCGAAAAATATCAAACTGAAAGCTTTTTAGAGTTAAAAAATGTAACCATTTATGTGAGGCAAAAAGATTTGCAAAATACTACATATATATTGCAGAAGAATGAGGGAAATCTACCAGTATATATTGTAACCTACAACGAATGGATAAATGAAATAACTGAAGTAAATAACTCAGTACTGAAAGGAAAAAAAGTAGCCGATTATTTTACCAGAAATCAAATTGCTTATCTCATAAATAAGTTCAGGGTTTATAATTTTTGTATGTTGAGTATGGACAAGCAGGAAAACGTTTTTATAAACCCATTTTATCCAGATAATCCAGCCTTTTTTTTACGATTAGGTAAAACATCCAAACTTAAACCGTCTAAATTGTCGGGAGATTTTAAACAGTACAAAGATAGTTGGTATGTAAACCATTCATTGGTTGATACAAGTATGCATTTAACGGGACCAGGTATGTGACGTTTGCAAGCCGTTAAAAGCCTGCTTCTGATTTTATTTGTTGTGCGGAACAATACATAGGTTGATTCATTGACGAATGATCTGCCTTATGAAGGCCCGTATCCTCATTTCCGGATGTGTTGTTTTTGCATCCGGCCCGAAAGCTTCATTTCTTCTCCATAATATTCTCCATTTTCAATAATGCATACAAATCCTGTAGATGTTATCATATTTAAAAAAATATGGCTTATCTTTTATTAAATCATTTAAAAAACTATCTTTAAGGCTGGCATTATTGTAAAACGTAAAATTAGTCTTATTGAAAACTATTACACGCAGGGATTTTCTGGGTAAAGGCGCTATGCTGGCCGGGGGTGCTTACCCCGCCATGATGGCTTTAGGTCTGTTGCGCCCTGCCCCGGCTTATGCCTTTAATTTAGAGGGAGACGGTAAAGGAAAACATATCATCATATTAGGTGCGGGTTTGGCAGGGATGACCTGTGCCTATGAACTTAATAAACTGGGCTACCAATGCACTATTCTTGAGGCCCGCCAGCGTACCGGCGGCCGCTGCTGGAGCATCCGTAACGGCAGTACCAACCAGGAGATTGATAAGCCCGCCGCTACCGCAAAATTTGATGATGGCTTGTACTTTAATGCTGGTCCGTCGCGCATCCCTCATAACCATGAGCTTACTTTGCATTATTGTAAAGAATTGGGCGTGCCTATCCAGGTTTATAACAACGTAAACGAAGGCGCTTACTATTTTGCCGAAGGCAAAGGCCCGCTATCAAACAAAAAAGTCCGCGTACGCGAGGTTCATAACGATATCCGTGGTTACATGACCGAGATGCTGGCCAAAAGCATCGATCATGGCAGCCTTGATGCTAACCTTACCAAAGAGGATGGCCAAAAGATCATCGAATACCTGCAGGCCGAAGGCGGCCTTGATGTGGATAAGCTGTACAAAGCATCTGCAAGGCGTGGGTATACCGAATCGCCCGGTGCGGGTGATAAGCCCGGTAAAATTGCCGATGCGCACAAACTGGCAGATATCCTGCACTCAGGCCTGATGGATCCTGATTTTTATAACGTTGCGGAGTACACTTACGAGCTGCAGATGACCATGTTCCAGGCTGTAGGCGGGATGGACCAGATAGCAAAGGCATTAGAGAAAAAAGTTGCCCCATCCGTAAAAAAGGGAGCCGAGGTTACTGCAATAAATAACCTTGCCGATGGTGTTAAAATAACTTACAAGGATGCGCTTGGCGAGCATCAACTTGCAGGTGATATGTGTATTTGCACATTGCCGCTGCCGGTATTAAGCAATATCAGCAATAATTTTTCTGGTGATGTTAGTCGTGCAATTGATTATATCGGGTATATACAAACCGGCAAGATAGGCTTGCAGTTTAAGCGGAGGTTTTGGGAGGAAGATGAGCATATTTACGGCGGTATTACCCACACCAACAACGATTTAACTCAAATTTTTTATCCATCCTATGATTATTTAGGAAAAAAGGGTATCTTAATAGGTTATTACAATTTTAACGAAAAAGCTCAAAAAATAGGTAACTTAGATTATGCAAACCGGGAGAGATTTGCATTAGAAAAAGGCAGACTTATCCACCCACAGTATGATAAGGAATTTGAAGGGGCGTTTTCGGTAAGCTGGCATAAAACAAAATATAATTTAGGCGGATGGGCTGTTTACAATACCGATACCCGTAAAACGCAATACCCGGCACTGTTAAAACCCGATAAGCAAGTATATTTTGCAGGTGAACATTTAACCTATTTAAATGCCTGGATGGCCGGAGCATTTGAATCGGCCAGGAGCACCGTGGCTGCCCTGCACGCACGGGTAACCGATGGACGCGCGAGCTACCCCGTGCAGAAATGAAGAGAATAAGGGGAGCAAGGATAAAAAGATAAAGGAGCAAGGACAAAAAGATAATGGACAAAGGATAGAAAGAAAAAGGATAAAGTTTTTTGGAGCTGTCTGGATACTTGATACTAATTACTTGATACAAAACGCATGGAGTAGTCTTGATGCTTGATACTGACTACTTGATACCGACTACTTGATACTAAAACCAAACCACCATGGCAAATTTACTCAACCGCAGAAACTGGATAAAATCCAGTGCAATTATGGCCGGAGGACTGGCCTTCTTTTCGGGAACTATTAATAAGCTGGCAGCTATGCCTGTTGCCAGGGCCTTTAAACCTGCCGCAAGGAATTTAAACGACCAGGAAGCAATTGTCAATGCAGGCTTCGAGCTAAAGGCAAGGTTGTTAGCCAATGAAAATCCGTTTGGCCCTTCGCCTGCAGCAAAAAAAGCTATCCAGGATGCCCTTAGTCTTAGCTACCAGTACCCTATGTTTTCAATGGGCACCCTTTACAATAAAATAGCTAATTACGAGGGGATCTCAGAAGGTAATATTTTAATAGAATCAGGCTCTTCTCCGCTGTTGCTTGCCGCCGCCCTTTTATTCAGTAAAGGAGGAAAAAGCATTATTACCGGCGATCCTTCCTATGAAGATCTGCCAACGCGTGCTCAGCAATTTGATGGTAAATGGGTGAAAGTTCCGCTTACTGCCGACTATAAGCTTGATCTGGACGCTATGGAGGCAAAAATTGATGCTAACACCGGCCTTGTTTATATCTGTAATCCTAATAATCCAACTGCAACAATATTAGATACCGCCAAATTGAAGGCCTTTTGTGAGCGCGTATCTAAAAAGGTAACCGTATTTGTCGACGAGGCTTATATCGATTACCTGCCCGATCCGCAAGGGAGCAGTATGATAAGCTCGGTTAAAGCCGGAAACAATATTATTGTGGCCCGCACATTCTCCAAATTATATGGTTTTGCAGGCCTACGCTGCGGTTATGTAATTGCACAGCCCGAAACCATTAAAGCATTGTCTATCTACAGTACCGGGTTCTCACTTTCGGCTACAACAATTGCCGCTGCCATAGCTGCTTATCGCGAAGAGGACTTTTTGAAAGAGGCATTACAAAAAACACTGGCTTCAAAAGAATATTTATACTCAGTACTTAAAAAGGAGGGTTACGATTACATTCCTTCGTCGGCCAATTTTGTGATGTTCCCGCTAAAAATGGATAGCAAAAAATTTGTAAGCGAAATGATGAAGCGCAGCGTAGGGGTACGTAGCTGGCAATTTGATAACAAGCAATGGTGCCGTGTAAGCATTGGCCGCATGGACGAAATGGAAGCCTTTGCCGAGGCGTTTAAGCAGCTGAGTTAGGGGCAGGCCAACCTTCCCCGGAAGGGAAGGCTTAAAAACAGTCCGTCATTGTGGTAAAATTTCGCGAAACTCTGAAGGGAAGAATGACAAATCGGCGAAAGACTTAGCAGTTTTAAAAACTTCGTAAGACTGGGTTTCTCCAACTTGTCATAGGTAGTACGAAGCAATCCCAAACTACACAGAGCGGATTTGCACAGCTACTCTGTAGGTTGGGGATTGCTTCGTGCCTCGCAATGACGGGACAATTTGCGTTACCCTGAGGAGACGAAGAGAATATTTAATTAATAACAACTAACAAATAAAATCTCCCTGCCAACCGGCGGGGGAGATTTAAAGGGGGCTTTATGCGTAAACTAACATTAACACTACTTTTAGCAGGTTCTATTTATTTAGGGCAGGCGCAAACTGCGGCAAATCCTCGTCCGCTTACTATGGACGAGTATAATAAGGCACAAACCTTTGCTATAGCCGATCTGGATAAGGATACCTATGTTAAATTCGAGAACGCTTATGTGCTCGATAGGTACGAGAACCGCAAACCTTATTTCGTTACCGGATCTGATGGTTTAAAAAAACGAATCGACCTGTACAAACTGATTGCGAAAGAGGGTATGCAGGAAATTGGGCTAATGGTGTTTTATACCAACGAAAAGGGTAAATTATACAAGGCCCTTGTACCCGATTTTACCGCCGGTGGCAAGGTGTGGGAAAAGTATTTTACCGATATTGATAACATTAATAAGGCCGAAACTAACTTCATCCTTAAGCTATCATACATTTTATCAAAAGAAATGAGCTTTCAGCAATATAAGCTGTTGAATGGCGGTAAGGATATGAAGGAAGAATCGGCCACTTACGGTAATGATATTTGTTTCCCCGGCGATGAAATGGTAACCATGGCTAATGGCGCTAAAAAGATGCTGAAAACCATAAAAAGCGGCGATGAGGTAATTACTATTGATCCCGCTACCAATAAAAGTTCGGCAGTTAAAGTGAAAGCACTAACAGTTCATGATGCTAAAAACTATGCGCTAACCCGTTTGGTATTGGTATCGGCAGATGTAAAAAATACAAATGCGGGTCAATTGATAAACCTTAATTCGAAAGTATTGCAGGCTACGCCAAACCACCCTATGCTCACCAAACAGGGCAACCTTAAAATGGGCGAGATAACACAAGGGAAGGAGGTGCTTTGCCTTAACGAGCAAACCGGCAAATATGAAGCCTTTACCGTGCTGCAAAAAACAGAACAAGGCGGCGGTATCCAAAAAGTATACAACATTGTAGCCGATGGCGGCAGTACCCTGTTGATGAACGGTGTAATGGTGATGCAGAAGTAGTGTTAAGTCAACAGTACTAAGTTGTAAGTTTTTCGTCCCCTCAGGGTCTCTCGCAGAGGACCCTGAGGGACCCCGATCATCACGCATAAACGCGGTTTTCGTAAATAAAACGGGCTTAGTGCAACCGCAGGGTCCTCTTTCGAGAGACCCTGCGGGGACGGAAAAAACAGACCGTCGAGGTACGAAGCAATCCCAAACTATACAGATCGGATTTGCAAAGCTACTCTGTAAGTTGGGGATTGCTTCGTACCTCGCAATGACACGTGGAGATGGCCTTCATTGGAAGTACAAAAACATTAATAAATCAAATTTAGACAGCGTCTTTGCTTCTTTGCGTGAAATTATCTTATGCTATTATCCTTTTGCTTAAAGTGTAACAGATAACCACTATCTTACACGCAAATCAAAAAGTATCCCCTTCAGGGGGCGGAGGGGGCTTGCGCTTATGGCATTAAAAACAACCGTAATAACCGGCGCCACATCGGGCATTGGGAAAGAGACAGCGCTTTCATTAGCAAGACAAGGCCATGCGCTTTATTTACTGGTGCGCAACACGCTAAAAGGCGATCGGCTTAAAGAGGAATTAATAGCGCAAACAGGTAATAAAGAGATCAGTGTTATTAAATGCGACCTGGCCGATTTACAAAGCGTACGCGATGCCGCTGCCGAATTATCAGGAAAACTGTTTGCTATTAATATACTCATTAACAACGCCGGTGGAATTTTTGCCCGGCGGGAGTTGAGTAAGGATAGGTTTGAAATGACTTTTACCACCAATCATTTGGGCCATTTTCTGCTCACCACCAGTTTAATGCCACTGCTGCAAAAAGGGCAGGCGCGTATTATCAATGTGAGCTCAAATGCACATAAAAGGGGTAGCCCACGTTTTGATGATCTTCAATGGGAGCAATCCTATGGCGCCTGGAAAGCTTATGGGATGAATAAACTATTCAATATTTATTTTACCCAATCGCTTGCTTCAAAATTTGGCAATACCGGTATCCTTGCGTTTTCGCTGCATCCGGGCGTGGTAAATACCGATTTTTGGGTTGGCTTTAAAGGGCCCGAGAAACTGATGGGAGTGTTGATCCGTCCGTTTATGATCACGGCCGAAAAAGGTGCCGAAACCTCCGTATTCCTGGCCACCGCCCCCCGTCTTGATAAATACAACGGCGGGTATTTTAAAAATAAAAAGATCGCCAAAACATCATCCATTGCAACTGATACCGCTGCCCGCGATAAGCTTTGGGCTATAAGTGAAAAACTGGTAAGGCTTTAGAAATTTCAGATGTGCGGATTGTTTTCTGAACCGGAATTTTTCGAATTCATCCAATTTTTCGAATTTTAAGAGTTATCGTATAAAAATTCTGTTAATTATTTAATTCGAAAAATTCCGGTTCAGAAAATAAACCGGAATCAAATCATCATCTAAATCTGAACATCTGAAATCTGCACACCTGCACATTTAAAATCTGCAATCTCTGTATCCAAAAAGTTACTTTCGAAAGTGAAGGCTAAAAGTTGTAACATTAAAAGTTAATCGATACATTAGATGACTTAAATATGACAATTATGCTGGTAAATAAAAAATTATTAGTCACTCTCGCGTTAATATCGGTTGTGGTATTAGGTGCCATGACATCTATGACACCAAAGGCTGCGGACGATGAAGGGTTTAAAAACCTGAAAGTGTTGCCGAAGAATATTACAAAAGATCAACTTCATGCGGTAATGGATGAATGGGAACATTCATTAGGCGTACATTGTAATTTTTGCCATGTGCGTGATGAAGCGGCCAAAAAGATGGATTGGGTAAGCGATGCCAAACCTGAAAAGCAAATGGCCCGCGATATGTTCAAGATGATGAACAAAATCAACAGCAAATATTTTCATGCAAAAAAAGATTCATTGGGTATGGTGCTAAAAGCCGGTGTTAATTGTAACAGTTGCCACCGCGGTACCGCTCATCCCGAAGTTACTGTTCCTGTTGGCCGTGGCCCTGGTGGCCCGCCTCAAGGCCCCGGTGGTCAGCCTGGTCCGCCACCTGTTGGTACTCCGGTTTCCGATAAAAAGGAGTAATTTTTAATTTAACCTATATTTAACATGCCCGTAACCAAAAATTACGGGCATTTTGTCTGAAAAGGGTAAAAAAAAGTGTTAAGGTAGGGTAAAAAACACCTTTTTTTAATTTATTGTTGAAATGTTCACGGTATATTCATGATTTAGTGGTAAATTTAATTGATTTTAATCCCCTTAATGAATTAATACTGTATGACTGCCGATCTAACTAAATCTGATATTGATAATACAACTCAAATAAAACAATTGAGTGCCGAAAAAGCCGTGCGTTGCAGATCATGTAATGGTAGCCTATCCCGTGTAAAACGCGGCCCGGTGGTTAAAACATTTTTGTTTTGGTTGCCGATTAAACGATATGTTTGCTATCGTTGTAATAATAAAACTTACCGGCTGGATAGAACTGCCAGGTAAAAATGTAAGTTACCAGCGTAGTAAGTTTTGCATTATCGTATTTTGTTATTTTGATTTCCGGGTAGAATTTTTCCTGCCTGCTATCCGGTAATTCGGTTACATTTGTTTTATGCAAAAGATACTGGTAGCCAACCGTGGCGAAATAGCTTTAAGGGTAATGCGTTCGGCACGCGAAATGGGTATAAAAACTGTTGCAGTTTACTCGGATGCTGATCGCGATGCGCTTCATGTTCGCTACGCAGATGAAGCTGTACATATTGGTGCCGCCCCTTCAAATCAATCCTATCTTGTTGGCAAAAAAATTATTGCGGCCTGTATCAAAACCGGGGCAGAGGGCATTCATCCCGGTTATGGTTTTTTGAGCGAGAATGCTTCGTTTGCCAGGCAGGTACGCGAGGCCGGGCTTATCCTGATTGGTCCATCGCCCGAGGCTATGGAAGTAATGGGGAATAAGCTATCGGCAAAAGCTGCTGCACTAAAATACAACATCCCGATGGTTCCGGGTACCGTGGAAGCCATAACCGATGTTGCCGAAGCAAAAATACGCGCGGTTGAGGTGGGTTTTCCCATCCTGATAAAAGCTGCGGCCGGTGGCGGCGGCAAAGGGATGCGCATAGTTGAAGGTGCCGGTGATTTTGACGAACAAATGCAGCTGGCCGTATCTGAGGCTACCTCGGCATTTGGCGACGGATCTGTTTTTATTGAGCGTTACGTTTCATCTCCCCGGCATATCGAAATCCAGGTTTTAGGCGATACCCATGGTAATATTGTGCACCTGTTTGAGCGGGATTGCTCGGTGCAGCGCCGCCATCAAAAAGTAATAGAAGAAGCTCCCTCAAAAGTGCTTACGCCTCAAATAAGGGCGCAAATGGGCAAATGCGCCGTTGACGTTGCCCGCGCTGTAAATTATACCGGTGCAGGCACGGTAGAGTTTATTATGGATGATGAGCTTAACTTTTATTTTTTGGAGATGAACACCCGTTTGCAGGTAGAGCATCCTGTAACCGAGTTGATAACAGGGATAGACCTGGTGAAAGAGCAGATAAATATAGCCCGCGGTTTACCTATAAGTTTTAAACAGGAAGACCTGCAGATGCGTGGCCATGCCATAGAACTTAGGGTATATGCCGAAGATCCGGCTAATGATTTTTTGCCTGATATTGGTACACTGCAAACATACATTACCCCAAAAGGAGCTGGTGTAAGGGTTGATGATGGGTTTGAACAAGGCATGGAGATCCCCATTTATTACGATCCGATGATAGCCAAGCTTATTACCTACGGTAAAGATCGCACGGAAGCCATAGAGCGGATGATAAGGGCTATTGATGAATACCGGATAACCGGTATTACAACTACATTAGGCTTTGGCAAATTTGTGATGCAGCATGAAGCTTTTACATCCGGTAATTTTGATACTCACTTTGTAAAAAAGTATTTCAGCCCGGATGTGTTACAAACGGGTAATAAAGATGAGGCCCGGATTGCGGCGATATTGATGGAATTATTGCTTAGCCATAAAAAAGCTAATATATCATCGGTTAGTACTGCTGAAACAAGTAACTGGGTGAAAAATAGAAGCAGGCATTAATTACAACAATTCCATCAGCTCGCTAAAGCTATCCACGGTAGCAACCATTCCATCGGGCACCACGCCAAAACCATAGCTGGCAAAAATGAAGGGTACACCTGCTTTTGTTGCCGATGAATAATCGCCCATGGTATCGCCTACGTAAACGGGCGCCTTAAGATCATGATCGTTAACAATATCTTTAATATTATCGGCCTTAGGGTTGCCTTTGGTGCCAAAACACTGGTGGGCCAAAAAGTAAGGGTGCATATCGTTCAAATCCAAAAAAACTTCAATATAGCCCCTTTGGCAGTTGCTCACAATGTACAGCTTATAGTTGGCACCCAGGTATTTTAGGGTTTCTTCCAGTTGTGGGTATAGCTCGCCTCCTTTGGTATGTAAAATTTCCAGCTCGCTTACCGCGCAAAGGCTTTGCACCTCTTTACGCTGACCGGCATCAAGGGTAGGGAAAAGTTTATCAAAAATGGCATCATAGGTCATCCCGGTTATGGATCTTACACGGTCAACAGTCATATCTTCGTTCAAATAATCAACCTGGTTAAGCGCATGTTGCCATGCCAGCGCTACGTTGGCGGTGCTATCCCAAAGAGTGCCATCCAGGTCGAAAATTATACTGTCGAATTTGTTTTTTAGTGAAGTAGCCATAATGGCGGCAAAAATACGGGATTATTTGTTGAAGGTTTTCAAAAAGTAATAAAAAAAACCGTCGCTACCTATTATGTTTTAAAGTGTTTGTCATCCTGAACGGAGTGAAGGATCTATTCGCAAACTCTACAGAGCGAAGAAGCATGGCGTATAATAGATCCTTCACTCCGTTCAGGATGACAAAAAGTTTTTTGAAAAACCTCAGGAGTAGATAAGAAGATACCCCATTGCTAATGCTATGTAAAATAAGGGCACCTCGGGACAAACACCAGTAACAATTAAGTAAGTTTGTTTAAACACATTAAACAAAGAAAGATTTTATATTGAATACCGATCGTCCGCCAAAAAATACAATAAATACCAAAGTAACTTTAAAGGAGCGTTTCGACGCATTACGCAACCTGCCCGCCTTTTTTAAACTGGTATGGCAAACCAACCGTTGGATGACAGTGGTTAATGCCCTGCTGCGTATTGTTCGCTCGGCTATGCCCCTGGGTTTACTTTATGTTGGTAAGCTCATTATTGATAAGGTGGTTACTATAAGCCATACCCCGGTTAAAGACATGACCGAACTTTGGGAGCTGGTAGGATTGGAATTTGCCCTGGCAATTTTAACCGATGCGCTAAGCCGCGCTATTACCCTTATGGATAGCCTGCTTGGCGACTTGTTTAGCAACCATACTTCGGTAAAAATTATGGCGCATGCCGCCACGCTTGACCTTGACCAGTTTGAAGATTCGGTGTTTTATGATAAACTGGAACGCGCCCGGCAACAAACCGTAGGCCGCACCATATTACTATCGCAGGTAATGAGCCAGGTGCAGGACCTCATTACTATGGGGTTTTTGGCTGTAGGGTTAATGACCTTTAATCCATGGCTCATTGTTTTATTGTTAATTGCCATAATCCCCGCTTTTTTGGGCGAATCGTACTTTAACGACAGAAGTTATGCCCTCACCCGGGGCCAAACACCTGAACGCCGTGAGCTTGATTACATCCGCTACCTTGGCGCCAGCGATGAAACCGCTAAAGAAGTAAAGATTTTTGATCTTTCGAATTTTATTATCAATCGCTTTAAACAACTATCGGGCAAGTTTTATAACGATAATAAGCGCCTTGCTGTTAAACGCTCATTATGGGGAACATTTTTTGCTATGCTGGGTAGTTTGGGCTATTATGGGGCCTATGTAGTTATTATAATGAGGGCCGTACAGGGTAGCGTAACTATTGGTGAGCTGGCTTTCCTGGCAGGGTCATTCCGTCAGCTTCGGGCTTTGTTAGAGGGGATCCTTACCCGTTTTACAGCAGTATCGCAGGGCGCTATTTACCTGCGCGATTTTTTTGAATTTTTTGAGATAGAACCTAAAATAAAACGGACAGAAAACGCACTGCCTTTCCCTAAAACCATACAGCAGGGTTTTACTTTTGAGGATGTGGGTTTCAGATATGTAAATACCGACCGATGGGCCAACCGGCATTTAAATTTTACACTATATCCCGGCGAAAAACTTGCCCTGGTAGGCGAGAACGGAGCGGGGAAAACCACCCTGGTAAAATTACTATCCCGCCTTTACGACCCTACAGAAGGCCGAATTTTGCTGGATGGTATTGATCTGCGTGATTATGACCTTGCCGATCTGCGGCTTAATGTAGGCATCATTTTCCAGGATTATTTACGCTACCAGATGAGCTTTGCGCAGAATATAGCTGTTGGTAAAATAAGCGAGCAGGATAACAGGCCATTGATAGTGAATTCGGCCAGGCAAAGCCTTGCTGATGTGCTTGCAGCCAAATTACCCGGCGCTTATGACCAACAATTGGGTAAACGCTTTGCCGATGGTGTAGAACTATCGGGCGGCGAATGGCAAAAGGTTGCCCTTGCCCGTGCGTACATGCGCGATGCGCAGTTGCTGATACTTGATGAGCCAACCTCGGCACTTGATGCCCGCGCCGAATTTAACGTTTTTGAACGCTTTGCCGAGCTTACCAAGGGCCGGTCGGCAGTGCTGATATCACATCGCTTCAGTACCGTACGTATGGCCGACAGGATTCTTGTATTGGAAAAGGGCGAACTGGTAGAAATTGGCAGTCATGAAGAGTTGCTGCTTAAAGGCGGGCGTTATGCCGGGTTATTTGATCTGCAGGCGGCGGGGTATAGATAGTGGTGAGTGGTGAGTGGTGAGTGGTGAGTGGTGAATAAAATTGCCATACAATTTAGTCAAAAATCGTGGTAATCCTTTTAATCTGTTTGATCCGTGGTCCACACAAAGCTCTGAAAATTCGTGAATCCGATAGGCAGGTTCAGGTAGACTTCATTGTAATAGATTTGTTACAAAAAATTCAATTCCTGCTATGTTTCCTATAAATAATGCCAATAAAACGCAATTTTCCTTAAAAATTGCGTAAAACTACGTATGCATTTTCAGTGAAATCCCTATACGTTTTTTGTAGATCAAACCTTATCTTTGATAGAACGTTCATTGATTACCTAAGTCTACATTTAATACACCTATCGCTATGAAATTATTTTACCACTTTTTATTTTTTGTGTTTACGACGCTCATATTGCTTGCCTGTGCTAATATGTTTGCTTCAGATCCTCAAAGTAAATCACAAGCAGATGAATTTCCTTCACCAGAATCCAATAATTATGAATCGAAAGATGATTCAACATTTGCAGCCAGTCAGAGTAGTTCGGTTGTACTTGCCAATTTAAAAGATAATACGCTGGTATATTCAGGTTTAATGCTGCAGAGTGCAGAAGATTTTGCACGCCAAAAAGCCATCTATTCAAATAACTTTCAAATAGCACTTAATTATTTCGGCACACTTAAAAAAATTAAATAAGTAGTTAGTTAATAGTTAGTATAATTTAGTTAGGGAAACAGTTGCAAGCAGCCATTACAGAAATGTAATGGCTGTCTTGTTTTTGGTGACCAGGATGAAACCCTGCGGGGATTAGTGTCGTGTCAACCTTGAATTGACATCAGCCTTTAGTCTAAAGTCTTAAGTTCGAAGTCAAAAAAGAACAAATCCGGCTTATAACTTACGACTTAGTACTGTTGACTTAATACTAATATTCAAAGTGCCCCAAAGTAAAAATTACTGTTAAAAGGGGGATAGCTAATAAAAAGTATGCTTTGGCTAATTGCACGTTATCGGCATTACCCAATATAAATACCCTGTACATGTCGTTTTTTATGGTGTTTAATTTCGCTTTCATTGTTCAAAAGTTTGGAGTCCGGTAAATGTGAACTGTTGTAGTTTTGACAGAAAGCGCCGGGCAGGGTTTAATCCATTTATTATTTATCCTTACTCATTTCGGGGTGATAATGCAGGCCTGGGGTAAGCCAGTGAAGCAAAACAACCCTTGAATACCTGAAATTAAACGGTGATAACAGTACAGCTACACTCAGTATAATGGCACAATACAACCAGGGATTGCTGCTGCCGGTTAACACATGTATGGCCACGGCAATGGTAACCATCTCGGCGACGTTTAAGGCATAGCTCACAAACATGGCCACATAAAAATAACCAGGTTCGCGTTCATAGGTTAAGCCGCAATGCGGGCAGGTTTTATTCATTACCTGTCCTTTAAAACCATACATGCTGTTGGCAAACAAATTGCCCCTGCGGCAGCGCGGGCATCTGGCATGTACTATTGCAGGCCAGGCAGCTAATTTATATTGGGTATTTTCCATGATCGTATAATTATTAATTTTTCAATATTTGTTTGCGAAATTCCTCGGGGGTAATGTTCTCTGTTTTTTTAAAAAACTTGGTGAAATACGAGTTGTCGCTGAAGTTTAGTTTAAATGCAATATCGCTGATGCTAAGCTGTGGATTGGTTAACAATCGCTTGGCCTCCAATAAGGTACGGTTACGGATCAATTCGCCGGCCGAGAGGCCCAGTAAGTCTTTACAAACCGCGTTAAGGTGGTTTGGGGTGATATATAGCAATTCGGCATAATCCTTTGGTAATTTGATATTGGTATAATGCTGCTCAATTAAATTCTGATAGTTTTTTAGCAGGGTTTGGTTGTAGGTTAATTTACCCGTGATATCCTGTTTTGCGTTTAGTCTGTTGATATGGATAAACATCTGCAACATCAACAGCCTCACCATATCACTGCCCGATTGGGCCGGTTTAATAATCTCTGAGAGTATACTCTCTAATAAAGCTTTAACCAAATCAAAACTATCGGCTGGCAAGTTAATCACTGCATCTTTTAAACTTCCGCTGAAGAATGAAAAGTTATTCAGATAACCGGGTTGTAATACAAACGACTGGATAAATGATTCAGAAAAATTAATGATATATCCGTCTGTAAAGCCATCAAAATGCCAGGAGTGTACCTGCCCCGGAATCATAAAATAAATTTGACCAGGTTTTACCTCAAAGCTTTCAAAATCGATGGTATGTGATCCGGCACCATCGGTAAACAATACAAGGTGATAAAAAGAATGCCGGTGGGGGAAAAACAAGTTTTTATGTATATCCAGGTAAGCAGCAAAACGGCTCACCAGCAGGTCATCCTGCCTTATGTCAGACAGGGAGCAAATATCATATACCGGGATGCTTTGTATCATGAATCAAAATTACATACAATACCATAGTTTTAATGGTACTATACTTATTTTGAATGGTACTATTTACTGATCTTTGGTTTTCAGCCAATTAAGTGCTCGTCCATTTCTGGATTACGTTTTCTAAACGTTCAAATGTAAATGGCTTACTCACAAAATCTTTCATACCGGCCATGGTGCATTCGTTTTCATCTTCGCTTAATACATTGGCTGTCATGGCTATAATGGGCGGCGCACTCTTGCCGTGCTTTTTAATAATGCTCCTGGTGGCCTGCAGGCCGTCCATTTCGGGCATCTGGATATCCATGAAAATAAGGTCGTATTGCTGGCTGTCATTCATCCTGATGGCATCTAAACCGTTTTCGGCAATGTCGATATTGTAACCAACTTTTTTAAAAATCTTACTTGCTATAAGCTGGTTCATTTTGTTATCCTCGGCCAATAAAATCCGTAAGGGACGGTAATGAAAAGTTTCTTTATCGGCTGGTTTTAGTTCGGCAACTACCTCTTCGCTGGTTACCTGCAGCGGCAAACTAAAAATAAACATAGACCCTTCTGTTTCTTTACTGATGACCCATATTTTACCATGCATCAATTCAACCAGCTTTTTACAAATGGAAAGACCAAGCCCGGTACCGCCATATTTGCGGAGCGCGGTGGTATTTACCTGGGTAAATGGCTTAAACAGCTGCGTTAACGATTCCTGGCTGATACCAATGCCATCATCTTTTACATGAAAGCTGATATCCTGTACGCCATCTTTTATTTCAGATCCTTTTACCGTTACAGTAACTGCGCCTTCATCCGTAAATTTAATGGCGTTACCTATCAGGTTAACTAAAATTTGCTGCAGGCGGCCTTCATCAACTTTAACAAATTGTGCCACATTATCATCAACTATATAGCTAAGTACAATAGGTTTATGCTGATTGGTAATTCCGGGCTGGCTAATATCAATTACAGTTTTAACACAACGCCTTATGTTGGTCGTAACAGGAGCGATGATTAATTTATCGGCCTCTATTTTAGAGATATCCAGGATATCGCTGATAATGTTAATAAGCAAATTGCCGCTTGTTTGCAGCGTTTGTAAAAGTTCCTGCTGATCGGGCAATACTGCCGACCTCGACAGTAATTGTGAAGCTCCTATGATGCCGTTAAGTGGTGTGCGTATTTCATGGCTCATGTTGGCTAAAAAATTCGATTTGGCAAATGTAGCGGCTTCCGCCTCTTCTTTCGAAGCCTGTAACGCAATTTGCGATTTTTGCAGCTCTTCGCTTTTGTGAACAAGGTCGCGCTTATCGGCTTCGTGACTTTTTTTGATAAATCCTATCAGCAAGCCCACCAGCACAATGTTTGTAACTGCCGATGATATAAGGTCAAATTGGTTTGTCGATTCGTCTGAAGCTGCCGAAATCCATTGTGGGTGTGCTTTTTCGAGCAGATAGCAGGCAATAAATACGCACGAGAGGATACCTATAAAAATATAGTGGTAACGCTGTTTCACCAGCAAGGTTATCAGTACAATTAAAAAAACAGCTATTTGGGTGGTTGAGCCGTGTATGCCCCCGTTATAAAACCAGCCAGGAAAAACTACAGCTATTCCTATGCCTATGAAAATATATACAAGGGTTTCTTTATAGCCTTTAAAGCGGCTTTGGTAATAGGTAATTGCCGAAAATAAAAATACAAAACCATTTGCCAGGATTAAACCCAGCCCAAACCCTAATAAGATGTTTATTATCAGCGATATAATATTAATCAGGCAAACGAATAAAGTAATAGCATTAAAGAGTTTATTCTCAAGAGACAATCGAGAATCGCCATAACCAATAATTTGTTTTAGCTTCTCCATTTAAGTTAAAAAATTAATTATAGGGTTTTTTACGTAAAATCCATCAAAAAGGATAGGCTAATTAAGGGAGATTTTTTGAAAAAATGCTTTTATTGTTAAAATAGTAAAATACCTGCACAAAATTGTTTAACAAGTAAATTATTATATAATGCTGATTGTTAGTAAATTAACTCACTTAAAAATTTAATGTTAAAAAAGATAGGAAGAGATAAATAAGGCAGGCGTTGGTTAAAGCATGCAGTTTAACGAGCATCAATATGAACTTGCGTTGGTTAGCGCATCAATTGCTTCATTATTTAACTGTAGGGTAGCTGCAAGGATAAGCTCGTTCAATTGAGGTATGCTTGTGGCGCTTGCAATTGGTGCTGTTATGGTAGGCCGGGCAATTAACCAGGCTAAGGCAACAGCGGCGGGTTTGGTATTATACTGTGCCGATACTTCATCAAGTGCTTTTAAAATGCGCATGCCTCTGTCGGTTAAATATTTTTTTACCAAAGAAGGACGATTACTGCCTTCCAGATCAGCGCCCGAGCGGTATTTACCAGTTAAAAAGCCGTTTGCTAATGAAAAATAGCTGATAACACCTATATTCTGTTCTTTGATGAATGGCTCAATACTGGTCTCGTATTTTTCTCTATCGAACAGGTTATACTCGGGCTGCAGGCTCTGGTAGCTGGCCAGGCCTTTTTCACGACTTGTTTTAAGTGATTCATGCAGCCTTTCAACAGAAAAATTAGATGCGCCTATTGCCCTTACTTTGCCATTATTTATTAATTGGTTAAAGGCCTCAAGCGTTTCTTCAACGGGTGTATACGGATCGTCATAGTGCGCTTGGTAAAGGTCGATATAATCGGTTTGCAGCCTGGTCAACGAATCTTCAGCTGCTTTTATAATATAATCCTTTTTAAGCCCCTTTTTACCGGCAGCAAATTCGGCGCCTACCTTGGTTGCAATAACAACTTTATCGCGCTTACCGCTTTGCTTAAGCCATTTGCCAATTTCCAATTCTGATTCGCCGCCTTTATTGCCGGGTACCCATCGATTGTATACATCGGCTGTATCAACAGCGTTAAAACCTGCATCTAAAAATGCATCCAATAATAAAGCTATATCGTTGCCTTTAACTGTCCATCCAAAAACATTTCCTCCCAAAACCAGGGGGGCGGTTTTTATGCCCGATGTACCCAATTCGCGCTGTTCCATAATAAAATTTATAAAAAAAAACGTTTGATGATAAAACCGTGCAGGGCGTAAGTTGTTTGTTGGTGCAATATAACAATATGGCAACAAACTTACTTCAAAATGCTATCGGTAACCTTGGCTATATCGTAGCTTATCTTATTTATAAATCCCAGTTGCTCTTTCAATAAACTTTCATCTGCCGTAAGCACAGGTTTTTCAACTTCGGGTACAGAATTGGCTTTGCCAATATTAAACTCAATACTTTGTCCGTGAAGCTTTTTATTGGTTTCGTTTAGTACTGCAATATTTTTTTTAATGAGCTTTAATGCTTCGGGATGTTGCCGGTGCGTGTTTTTTAGAAGGCCGGCTGCAATGGTGGTGATATATGACGACAGAATATGGTTAAGTACAACAAATTTATGTATTTCCTTTACATTGCGCTGTTTGCTTTTGGGCTCGGATGTCATCCTTTCAAACGTTGCCGATAAATTGGCCGATTTTACATATACATCTTTGCGGGCAAGCTTATACGCTGTAGTGCCAACAATCTTGTCTGAAATACTTTCGGCAATGGTAATAAGGTAATTGATATTGGCTGTTACAACCTCGCGCAAGGTTTCCTCTATCATTTCAAATTCCCAGGTTGGGAATATAAGGTAACTGGCAACAAACGCTATAGAAGAGCCAATAGCGGTATCCAATATCCGTTCCTGGGCCACATTAAGCAATCCTACGCCCAAAAATTTGAACAGGATGAGCACGTATGGCGTCATGAAAATTACACTCACAATATAGTTAAGCCGCTGAAAGCTATAAGCACCGATCATAAAAATCATCAGGAAAATGAACTGAACGATTGTATTGGGTATAAAGCTCAATATCAGGATTCCTATAGCTCCGCCGCCGATGGTGCCTATAAGCCTTTGGTAATTACGCTGTTTGGATAGGCTGAAGCCAGGTTTTAGTATCACAATGATGGTTAGCAATACCCAATAGCTATGATGCCCCTGTGCTATGGTTTTGGCGGTAATAAAGCCCGCCAAACAAACCAGGGCTACTCTGAGCGCATGCTTAAATGCACCAGAGCCTAAAGTTAAATTATCGAAAAATATGTGGGGCGCGTAATCCTGATGGGTTACAAACTGCGAGTATTCTATTTCGCCCTTTATTTCGGTTGATTTTTGGGCGGTTTTGGAGTTATAATAGTTGTAAATGTTATTAATGCCTTCGCTGAGGTTACGCAGGTTGATCAGGATTTTTTTTAGCACCAGGTTACTGGTTTCCTGCTGGTCTTTACCAATAGAATCTATCTTTAGCTTTAGTTTCTCCAGTTCTATATTAAAATCCATTACATGGCGGTGCCTGGTGTTTGATAGCACGATATAGGCAATATCCTCCAGTTCATCGGCCATATGGTGCAAAATGCGGGCTATCTCATTTAATACCCCGGTATCTTTAAACTTTTCGCGAATGGAGCTGTAATCATAATGGGTTGCCATTATCTGCTCAAACATATCCACCAGGTCAACAAACGTTAATACCAGGATCCTGCTTGCCCCGGTTGATTCCCGTACCATCAGCCTGCTTTTAAACAACAGCTCGCGTACGGCATCCTGGTGCTGGCTCACCTGTATCTGCTGCGATACCAGCTTGCGGTAATTTTCGTCGATATCGCTTTCTGTGTTATAAAACTCGGCTTTGATTCGTAAAAATTTAGCTATATCGGCTACGTTTTCGCCCAGGGTTTGCTGCGCGGCACGGTAAGGGCGGATACCAAAAAATACCAGGCTGAATACCATATACCATACCCCTCCCAGTAATATGGTGGCGCTATACATCAGTACTTGTGACGGGGCAAGGGCCTTATCCATCATAAATATCATAATAAGTAATGATGATGTACCTACTGATGCAGCACGGTTACCATAAACGGTAAACATGCTGAACAGGAACGAGAACAGGGTGATCTCTAAACCAAGGGTATAAACATTTAACCTGGCAAAGCCTGTTGTAACTGCCACCTGGAATAAGCATAAATTACCAACGGCCATAGCATTACGCTTGTGTGTAAGCGGACCGGGATTATCTATGACACAAATACAAAGTGCGCCTAATGACAACGTTAGTCCAAGATCGAACTGGCCAAACTCCAGCAGCACCAGGGATGGAAGCAATATTCCCGCAGAAATACGCAAGCCATCAGAAAAATACTGACTGTAGAAGAAGCTGTTGATCTCCCGGGTATTAAATTTCATCAATTTGTATTTGTATTTTTAACCGAGATAAAGCTATGATGTTTATACGGTTCATTGCAAATTTTTAGCAATGGGTATCCTCATTTCATTTAACACTTTTTTTGTGCCAAAAACGGTTTCCAAATTTACAAAAATTAAATATTTTAGGCTTATTTTAATAAATATGGCATTAATAGCTAATAATTGTTATAAATTATTCACTTTTTGCTGAAATTAAATTTTAGATAATTAAATTCACCCCCGGTATTGTGCCCTGCTCATTGCCCATCAATTTTAACCTTCAATTTATTTGTGCTATGTCGTTAACCTTAAAACTCAGTCAAAGAGAAACAACTTTTAATAACGAAGTTGTAACCCGGTTTGAGTTGTACAATAGTTTATTTCAAACTCTTCCTTTTTACCAGGTAAAGGATACCGGTATTTTGTTGCCTTTTTTTAGCTCACATTGCGAAAAGGGGGCTGCAATGAACGCATCGCCTACAGATATTATTGAAACTTTTTTTAAGAAATACGTTCCCGATATCGATCACCGCGAACAGATAAACCGGATGTTTCGTTTTATACAATATATTGAACGCCAGGTTGTTTTGTTTGATGCTATTGAAGATTCTTCTTTTAATAAAATAGGCAAGTTTGATGATACCGGTACGCTGCAAAGCCTGTTGCAACAAGCTGCTATTAGTGACGAAACCCGCAAAAACATTAGCGAAAAGTTAAAAGATTTTTCACTTAGGCTGGTACTTACCGCGCATCCTACCCAGTTTTACCCGGGCACGGTGCTGGGCATCATGACCGATCTTATTGAAGCCGTAAAGGTTAACGATATTCCAACTATTGATGTATTGCTGCAGCAATTGGGTAAAACACCATTCTTTAACAAAACTTCACCTACGCCGGTTGATGAGGCCATTAGTCTATCGTGGTTTTTGGAGAATATATTTTACCATGCCGTATCGGGCATACAGGCCAAGCTTGAAGATGAGTTTGATATTGATGCCAGCAATCAATTGCTTGAAATGGGCTTTTGGCCAGGCGGCGACAGGGATGGTAACCCCAACGTAACTACCGAAAGCACAAAGGCTGTTGCCGCTTATTTAAGGCTGCGCCTTTTTAGATGCTATTACCGCGATTATCGCGTGCTTAAACGCCGCATCACCTTTCGCGGGGTTGAAAAACCGATGGCCAAGCTGGAAAAACTGATCTACAAAAATGCGAATGAGCAGCATGGTGAGCCAAAGGATCTGCAACCCGAATTGTTAGATCTGCTGCAAGACATCAAGCAAACGTTAATAACAGATCACGATGCTCTTTTTGTGGATGTTGTGGATAACCTGATCCAGAAAGTTCGCTTATTTGGTTGTTATTTTGCTACGTTGGATATCAGGCAGGATAGCCGCGTATTGCGCAGCGTATTTAATTTTGTGACTTCAAAAGCCGATACCGGTGTTGCCAAAGGATATGCAGAATTGGAGGAGGACGAAAAGCTTGAAAAGTTAACTTTTAACGAAGTTGATTACCATCGCCCCGAAGATACCGATGCCATGACCTGCGATACGCTGGATACCATCAGGCTGATGAAGCAAATTCAGCATAGCAATGGCGAGAAAGCCTGCCAGCGCTTCATTATCAGTAACTGCCAGCAGGCATCGGATATTTTACAACTTATAGATTTGTTTTTATGGAGCGGATGGCAAAAAGACAACCTGACGGTTGATTTTATGCCACTGTTTGAAACTGTTAATGACCTTACCCGCGCCGGTGAGATCATGGAACAATTATATACACATCCGTACTATGCCCAACATTTAAAAATGCGCGGCAATAGGCAAACCATTATGCTTGGTTTTTCTGACAGTACCAAGGATGGAGGCTACCTGATGGCTAACTGGAGTATTTATAAAGCTAAGGTTGAATTAACAGCCATGGCCCGTAAATATGGAGTAAGTCTGGCGTTTTTTGATGGCAGGGGAGGCCCACCGGCACGTGGCGGTGGTAAAACACACCGCTTTTATGCCTCAATGGGCAACGAGATAGCCAACGAGCATATTCAGTTAACCATACAGGGGCAAACAGTAAGCTCGCAATACGGATCAATTGAAACCGCGAGGTTTAACATGGAGCAACTGGTTAACGCTGGTGTTATATCGGCGTTGCACCCTAATCGTAATGATCTTTTGGATAACAGGCATAAATCCCTGATATCGCAAATGGCCGACGAAAGCTACAGTCTGTTTATGGCGTTGCGCGCACATCCTTTATTTGTAGAGTACCTGGAAAAATTTAGTCCGCTTAAATTATTGTCCCGCATCAATATCAGCAGCCGCCCAACCAAACGTGGTGTAGGCGGTCCGTTAAAACTGGAAGATTTGCGTGCTATCAGCTTTGTGACTTCATGGAGCCAGCTTAAACAAAGCATTCCCGGTTTTTATGGCGTAGGTACAGCATTGAAAAAAATGAAAGACGATGGCAACTGGCACGAGATTCAGGAATTGTACCAAACATCCGGTTTCTTTAAAACAATGCTGGATAATTGTATGATGTCTATGTCGAAATCAGATTTCAGGGTTACGGCTTACCTCGAAAAAGATGAAACATTCGGCGATTTCTGGAAAATGCTGAAGGATGAATTTGATCTTACGCGTGTTATGCTGCTTGAACTAACCGGCAGTACGGTACTGATGGAAGAATATCCGGTTGAGCGCCGTTCTATCGCTATCCGCGAAAAAATAGTACTGCCCCTGGTGATCATTCAGCATTATGCCCTGCAATGCCTGAACAATTGCAAGGATAACGAACTTGTTGATATTTATGATAAGCTGGTGATTCGTACGGTTTATGGTATTGTAAATGCCGGAAGGAATTTGGCGTAGACCTCTCTAAATCTCCCCCGGTAGGGGGAGACTTTTTAATATATAGCAGAAGGGCCATACAAAATCCCGTTGCGGAAATAAAATGCGTAGGGTCTGAAGCGGAAATTGCAAATCGGCAAAAGACTTACGAAGTTTCTAAAACTTCGTAAGTCTGGGCTTCTCACGATTGCCGCGCTGCGCTTATAATGACGTAATTGTAAGTAGTTGATTGTCAATATATATGTCATTGCGAGGCACGAAGCAATCGCAGGCTGTACAGAGCGGATCTGCATAGTTCGGGATTGCTTCGTGCTTCGCAATTACATAATGTATAATCCCTTACAAAGCTGGCTGCATCCCTGTTGAAATAGCAAACCTGTTCCATGCATTAATTGCTATAATGGCCAATATCACCTGTGCAATATAAGTTTCGGGCAACACTTTGGCCACGGCTTCATAGGTAGCGTCAGAAACGTGGTTTTGTATCAACGTAACCTCTTCTGTAAGGGATAGTATTGCTCTTTCCTCTTCGGTAAAAAATGGTGTTTCTCTCCAGGCGTTAAGGGCATAAATGCGTTGCTCGGTTTCGCCGGCTTTACGGGCGTCTTTGGTATGCATATCTATACAAAAAGCACAGCCATTTATCTGCGAAGCACGAATCTTGATCAGTTCGCGGTGGGTTTTACTTACGCTGCTTTTAACGATATACTGATCAAGGTTTAATAATATTTTGTAGGCTTCCGGGTCTGTTTTACCGATGTTTACTCTTGTTTTCATTTTCTTGTTTGTTTTAATACCCAAAGGTGGTAACAAAACATGTTTCAAAAAATGAATCAGGATTAAGAAAACACAAGTCGATTAGCTTTTTTTAGCCCGTATTTTGCTCATAAATTGCGGGGTAAATCCAAGATACGATGCCAGCATGTATTGAGGAACCCGTTGCATAAAAGCCGGGAATAAACTGCTGAAATGCCTGTATCGTTCCTCATCGGTCATGCCGTAAATATATTTAATACGGTTTTGGAACGCGGCAAAAGCCCGTTGCTGTATTATCCTGAAATAGCGCTCCAGTTTAGGTATCGTCATAAAAAGCTCTTCGAGTTTGTTTTTTGTTATGCTTATAACTTCTGTATTTTCAATCGCCTGGATATAGTAAAATGAGGGGCGGCCGCTTTCCAGCCCATCATAATCTGTTATCCACCAGTTTTCTATTGCAAACTGGGTTATCTGCTCATTTAGTTTTTTGTTGATGAAATACAGGCGCAAACACCCCGTGTTTATAAAGTAAAGCTCCTTGCAAACATGATCCGGCTGTAGCAAGAAAGCTTTTTTTTTAATGGTTTTCATTTCTACAGCTGCATTGATCAGTTGTTCATCAGCTTCTGTAAGCTCAATGAACTTCTTAATATGATCTGTAAGATTGGAGTGCATAATTGTAGATAGAATTAAGAATCCGTTTAAATTTTATTCAATAATGTTTTATACGTTTTTGAAATATATAACTCACCGTCATTGCTTCGTGCCTACCCATGAGTTTTTGCAATTAAAGCTTTTTGTCATGCTGAACACAGTAAAGCATCTGTTATTCGCTATGTTTCTTCGCCCAGCACAGTCTGCGAATAGATCCTTCACTGCGTTCAGGATGACAAATCTTTTAAAACTTCATTCCCCCTTCAGAGTCCCCGGATTTTAGTTCTCGCAATAGCGATCTAATCATTTTTCCAGGTATTCTTTTAATGATCGGCCAGTAATATCGGTCCAGCCGGCAACAAAATTCTCCTTTTTGAAGGCATCCACGCGAGGGAAGGTTTCGAGGCCCGAATGGGTAAGTTTAAGGCGGGTTTGCTCACCCAGGGGGAACAACTCCCATGTAACTTCCGAATCGCCTTCATAGCCGTCGTAACGCCAGGTATAGGCAATTTTACTGCCCTCAACAACCTGGGTTACCCTGCACAGGTGGCGATACTTTACGTTATCATCACCAGCGGTGAATTCAAACTCAAAGCCTACTTCCGGTTTAAATTCTGCCAGGTCAAAGTACCATTCCTTCATTTTGTTCTTGTCGGTAATAGCTTCCCAAACTTTGCTGATGGGGGCGTTGTAAGTACGTTCAATTTCAAAAGGTTGTGCGCTCATAATTTTTCATTTTTAGGATTTATAGTTTCTGTATTTTGTTCATTGATAAGGAATACATCCAATGCATCAAGTTTTTGCGTCCAAAATTTGCTGTACTGTTCGGCCCAATCAGTAACTTCTTTAAGTTGTTTTAAATCGGCCCTGCAAAAACGCTCCCGCCCTTGTTGTTTAATAACCAGCAGGCCGCATTCGGTTAATATTTTGATATGTTTAGATACAGCCGGTCTGCTTATATCAAAATTATCGGCCACGGCATTAAGGTTCATGCTTTGGTGCGCAATCAGGTTGATGATTTCGCGGCGGGTAGGGTCGGCAATGGCTTTAAAAACGTCTCGGTGCATAACATAATGGCAATATGAAACCATATGGTTACAAATATATATGAAGCCTTTTGGTTACGCAATAAGAAAATAAAAAAGTTAGTCACATGATTATAGAGAGCTAAATTCGGGGATTCTGAAGGAGAATGGCATTTTAAAGATTTGTCATGCTGGACAGTGAAGGATCTATTGGCAGGCTGTACCGGGCGAAGAAACATAGCGAATAATAGATGCTTCACTGCGTTCAGCATGACAAAAGGCTTTTTTTGCAATACGCCATAGGTAGTAACCACAGAGAGTGTTGTATGGGCTTAAACGCTTACTTATCCGAAGGATTCTTCTTCTTATCCAACAGCATATTCACCATTTTAATTAAACGGTCGTCACGCGTTTTTTCCTGCTTGGCGGTTAATATCCACAATGCATATTCTTTTTTATTGCTGTAGGAGAGTTGCTGAAACCAGGCGAGGGCAGCAGGTTGCTGTTCAAGAGCATATTTGATATAATCCGGGAGGGTTATGATCTTGTTATCAACATCAACATAAGCACTATACTCGTTATTACGGATACCTTCATTGCGGCCTTCGGAGGTTTTAACCTGCTCTATTGGTCGAAAGCGTAACGCTGTCCAGGTTTCATTCACAGCGGCAGAAGCAACGGGGCGTAGGCCGTATACCGTTGGTTCATCCCAACTGCTCATCATCTCCAGGTCGGATTTTATGCCTGAACTTTTTTTAGGGTAGATTATCCAAAAAGTAGTGTTATCCTTTAATAAAGAAACAATTACTTTAAGCTCGTTTGTTAGCTCTGCTCTATTAGTAACAAATAACAGGATGCCGTCGAAATCGCCAACAGTATTAAATGCCACCTGGGCGCCATCGGGCAGGGGCGTTAAGCTATCCAAAAAATTAGCAGGGGCGTTATAGAGCAGCCAGCGTGATTCGGGTTTTATTTGTAGTTTTTTAGCTAAGGCGTTCATCGGTTTATTTTAATGGCGATAGCTAATTTAGGAAATATGTTTTGCATATGTAATTACAAATGGTAACATCTGAAGACGCCGGGGTAAATTGAACTGATAAGTTTAACACGATAATATTATTGGGGGCCTCGTTGAGGGCTTCGCCGTTTTAAAACTTTGTAAGTAGTTGATCACATGCAAACCGCCAACTACTTTACCACCAGCTTTGCAAAAAAATCCCAGAGTACAATGCCCGCAGAAACTACAATGTTGAAAGAATGTTTAGTGCCAAACTGGGGGATCTCGATACAGGTATCTATGTTTTGCATCACTTCGTCGCTTACACCGTTTACTTCGTTACCAAATATAAGAGCATATTTTTTAGCAGCATCAGGGATGAATTCATTGAGCATGGTACTATTTTCGGCCTGCTCCACGGCGATGATCTGGTAACCGTCGCGGCGCAGTTGTTCAACGGCCTGCAATGGGGTTTCATAATAGATCCAGTTTACAGATTGGGTGGCGCCAAGCGCGGTTTTCTCAATTTCACGATGGGGAGGTTGTGCGGTAATACCGCAAAGGCAAATTTGCGTTACGGCAAATCCATCCGAAGTGCGAAAGATAGAGCCGATATTGTGCATACTGCGTACATTATCCAACACTACGGTAACCGGCAGCTTATCCTGCTGTTTAAACTCATCAACCGAAGCACGGTTCAGCTCATCTAACTTTAATTTGCGCATATAGTTTGTCCATGGTCTATAATCCACAAACCACGGACAAAAGTATTAAAAAGTGCTTAACTAACCACTGCGTTTAACAAGCCTACGCCGTTACCAATCAGTGAGCTGTAAACTGATGGCGCGTAACCTATTTTATTGGTATAATATTCGGTAACGCCTTTGCTGTAATCTTCAAATGCATCACCCTTTACCAAAGCAATGGCGCAGCCGCCAAAACCGGCACCTGTCATACGGGCACCAGCAACATTGGGGTTGGTTTTACTGTATTCGGCCACAGTATCAAGTTCGATACCACTTACTTCGTACAAATCGCGCAGCGAATCATGAGATGCATACATGAGTTTGCCAAACGCAGCTAAATCATTATTGGCCAAAGCCCTGGCGGCAAGTTTTACCCGGTCGTTCTCTTCAATAACGTGTTTGGCACGCTTAAGCACAACAGCGTCAGTAATCAGATGTTGGTATTTTTTTAGCGTTTCGGCATCAATATCGCACAAGTGGTTGATATTCAGTTCCTGCTGAAGGGCAGTTAAGGCCATCTTGCATTCTTCTACGCGTTCATTATATTTTGATTCTGCCAGTTTACGGGGTTTGTTGGTGTTAATAATGGCCAACACGTAATCGCCCAGGTTGCTGTCAACAGCCTCATAATCCAGGGTGTCGCAGTTAAGCATCAGCGCTTTGTTCTTTTCGCCAAAGGCAACAGCAAACTGGTCCATAATGCCGCAGTTTACGCCAATGAAGTTGTTTTCTACTGATTTGGAAAGTTTTACCAGGTCAAGCTTGCTGTAGCCGCTGCTGAAAATATCATTCAGCGCAAAAGAGGTTACTACTTCTATAGATGCAGAAGATGACAAGCCCGAGCCGATAGGGATATCGCCATAAAACAGCATATCCAAACCCTTAAGCTCATGGCCGTCTTTTACAAAACTATTGATAACGCCAATAGGGAAGTTATACCAGTGTTCGCCTTTTTTTACATAGGATTTCTGCAAAGGGACATCCTGTTTTTCTGCAAAATTTAAGCTCCTGAAACGGAAAACGCCATCGTCATTAGGTGATGTTAGCAGGTATGTGCCAAAAGTAATTGCGCACGGCATAACCAGGCCGCCGTTGTAATCAATGTGTTCGCCAATAAGATTTACACGCCCTGGCGAAAAGTAGGCATTGTCGGCTTCTTTGTTAAAAATCTTATTAAATTCCTGGTGCAAAGTGTTCTTCATTATTCAGGTTAGTTTATTGGAAAACAAATATTGTAAAAATTGTCAACTTTACAGTTATAAATATAAATTAATTTGAAAAAAATGTCCAATTAGAGGATATGTCGTAAAATTTTGTCTGCATTTTTAATTTTATAGCTTTACAGCGACCAAAACAGGCAGAAGCCTGCCCGACAGGTTAGCTAATTAATTACCAAATTTTAACCCCATGAAACAATACCTGGTTACCGGATATGACTATACCGACGAAGGCGCGCTGCAACGCCGCATGAATGTACGCCCGCATCACCTTGATGGTGCCAAAGCTCTTAAAGCAAGTGGAAATTATGTTTTAGGCGGCGCTATATTAAATGATGAAGGTAATATGATAGGCTCGGTGATGATACTGCAATTTGAAACCGAAGAGGAGCTTGATGCCTGGAAACAAAACGAGCCTTACATCACTCAAAAGGTATGGGAATCTGTTGATGTAAAGCCATATAAAGTAGCGGCGGTTTAGTTAACACTGGGCAGTATGCAAGATTATGCCATTGCCTCTCTAAATCTCCCCGGTAGGGAAGAATTTTGATCTTTGGATTTTTAGCCCTCCCTTTCGGGGGGGCTGGTTGGGCTCGTATGATATTTTGAGCCTGCTACCTCCCCAGTTTCCATCTTTTCATTTGCCAGTAGCCATCACTGTCTTTTGCGTAAAAAGCGGTGTAACCAATTCCCATCATGTTAAAATCAAACGAGAATTCATTTACGGAAGGATCATCGGGTAAAAAGTTTGGTAATACGCTGTCGGCAACTAAAGCTATATGTTCGCCCAGCTCATCTTTTTCTGCCTTTGATACTTTAATCCCGATATTTTTAATGTATTCATTAAAGTTAGCAAACCTGTAATCGGGTTGGATAGATGATTCATCTTTAAGTTTACGGGCAGCGTTAAAAGTTTCTTCCAGGCTTTGTTGTTTGTAGGCTTCCATAGCCTTAAGAAGGTCGGCTGCAGATATTTCGGGCATGCCATCTGCACTGGCGGTGTAAAAGCTGTTTAGTATTTCTTCTTTGGTTTTCATGTTCGTTATGTCGCTTTCAACTAAAACAAAAAGATGCCATAAACATAATGACATCCTTTTGTTTTTATCTGCAAAAAAAGAAGTTTTTTATACTTCGCCCAGCGTGTTCAATATATCTATATCATCCTCTGATAATTGGATATTGGCGGTTTTCATATTTTCTTCCAGGTGTTCAATGCTTGATGTGCCCGGAATTAACAAAATATTTGGCGAATGGTGCAGCAACCAGCTTAATGCAACCTGGTGAATGGTGGCGTTATGCTTGTCGGCAATACGTTTTAATACCGCTTCGCCCTGTACGTTGCCGCCGCCCAGCGGGAACCACGGGATAAAGGCTATATTATGGTCGCGGGTATATTCCAGTTCGGCCTCCCATTTACGGTTATCAACGCTGTACATATTTTGTACCGATACTACCTCGAAAAACTCCTGTGCCTTTTTTATTTCATCTATACTAACTTCGGATAGGCCGATGTGTTTAATCTTGCCTTCCTGTTGTGCTTTTTGTAAAAACGCAAACGATTTTTCGGCCGGTACTTTTGGGTCGATACGGTGTAACTGGTAAAGATCGATTCTTGGTAATTTTAAACGCTTCAGGCTGCCCTCCAGTGCCTGCATTAAATGCTGGGGTGATGAATCAATAGGCCATTCGTCTGGGCCGGTACGCAGCAAGCCGCCTTTAGTGCCAATAACCAATTTGTCGGGGTAGGGTGCAAGGGCCTGGGCAATTAACTCTTCAGATATGTTAGGGCCGTAGCTATCGGCCGTATCAATAAAATTTACGCCCAGTTCAACCGCACGTTTTAATACGCGGATACATTCAAATTTATCGGCCGGAGGGCCCCAGATGCCTTTTCCGGTAATGCGCATGGCGCCATAGCCCAGGCGGTTTATAGTGAAATCGCCGCCTAAACTAAAAGTTTTTTCAAATGAACTTGTTGTAGTAGCCATAATGTTGGTGTTGGTTATAAATTCAACTCAAATATGGCCGCATTGTTTAAGGAAAATACACATAATTCATTATAAGTATCAAGTAGTTAGTGTCAAGTATCAAAATCTTGAGGCCATACCGATACCTGATACTAACTACTTGCTGCTAAAAAGCTATCTTTCCGCTAAAAAAGAAATCCAAATGACCGATCAAAATTTTGCCAATCACAGGCGTCATGTAACAGGCTATCATTATGTGCTAAATGTTTTCATTTTAGCGGGATTTATATTAGCAATAATAAATGTAGTAAAGCAATGGCAAACCAACGGGCAGATTACCTCAGTGCTGCTTTTGCTTGTTTTTGTTTGCTTCTTTTTTATATTCTGGTTTATGCGTGCATTCCCCTTGAAAGCGCAGGACAGAGCCATACGCGCTGAAGAAAGTCTACGATATTTTATACTTACCCGCCAACCCTTAAGCCGCCAGCTTACAATTGGCCAGATAGCTGCCTTACGTTTTGCACCTGATGAAGAAATGGTACAGCTTGTTGAAAAAACATTAACCGAAAACCTTCAACCGAATGATATTAAAAAAGCCATCCAAAAGTGGAAGGGCGACCATCACCGGGTATAGTAAATTGTTGAGGTTGTGATTTAATTAATTATGTATTAGTTAATTACGTCAGTTGTGGAAATAAATTGAGGCTTTGTCCATTTTAACCACCTACCTCCATGCTCCCAAAATAGCACCCATCAGCGTTAACGATACCAGGCTGTAGCCGCCATTAATAAATATCAACCGCCAGCTTTTTAGCTCGAACAGGCTCATGATGGCAATGGCGCTAAATGTCCAGATGCCGGCCAGGAAACCTGCAGCTGTACCCCAGGCTAAGTCGGTTTTGGCATCGGCTAAAAATGCGGCAAGGTTTGCAGCCATAATTAAGGAGAACAAGGCCGTCATCCCAAATGATCGTAATTTGTTTGCTGCTTTTAATTCATCAACGTTGAGTTTATTATCGGCTACCCAGGCGTTAGCAAACAGCACAGGCGAATACCAGATACCGCCAACTAAAAACGAAGACAGGGCAGCTACTATAACCGCCAGCCAATTAATTAATGAAGGATTCATGATGATAAGTTTATGTGTTTAATAAAATTAAACTTTTTTTACGATAAAAGACGATAGGAAGTTGGGACGGAAGGACGAAGGATTTTCAGACAAAGGATTTTTAGACAAAGGACTTAAAGATATTTGGATAAATGATGAAAAGACAAAGGACAAAGGATCTGTTCCTTTGTCCTTCCGTCCTTAATCCTTTGTCCGAACGTCTTTTGTCCGAAAATCCTTCAGTTCGAATGTCCAAAAAACTTACTTCACGTTAAAGTGCACTACCTGCCTGCCTAAGTTGCCATCGCCGTCAATGCCTTCAATTATGGCACGGTATGAGCCGCGTGCATCGCTGTTGTAAAAGCTAAAGGTTGCCACACCGTTTTTATCGGTAATGATCTTAGGGTTCCAGTAAATGGTGTTGCGCAGATCGAGACCTATAACACTGCTTTTGCCCACCTCATATTTAGGTACATAAAAATCTTTTGCTTTGCTATAACCTTGTACGGCAAACGTAATTACGTTTTGCTTTGGTATAAGCGCCATCAGCTGCGAAAGGGAGATCTTTTGTTTTTTAACTATTTTTTTATTAATAACCAGTACACCATTTGTATTGGTCAGGCGGTTAATTCCACTTAAACCATCTTTCATAAATATCTCTACCGATTCAACCTCGTCGCCGGTAATGGTAGATAAAAAGCTAACCTCAACAGGCATACTGCCTACATAAATTTGTACCGGCAGCTTTTTACCCTGGTTATAATCGCGGGTTACATAAAAGTTATTATCAACATATGTTAATCCCAGGGCCATTGTGCTTAAGCAGTTGATCAAAATAGGGCATCCTTTTAGCTGATCGGAATTTATTTCGTGATCAGCCTGCGGACTTAAACCCGAAAAGGTTCCATAATCACTATGGCTTGCTTTTTTAACAATGGTTTTGGCCTTTATCACTACCTCTTTAAGTACCCTTGAACTTTGGTATTGTTTACGGCTGTTTTCAAGATAAGGGCGTATAACACTGTCGATATTTACTATTTCATCGGCTACGTTGTTGTTTTTGCTGATCTTCTGATAAATTTCGCCGTTTACATTGATCACCATGTTTTTACTGTTTACGTTATTACGGGCGCTCAGGGTAATCTTTGAAGTATCTCTCACAGCCACATCCGCGAATTTAAAATTACCCGACATGTCTGTTAGCGTTTCGGCCGAGAAATTATTATCAGGAACAAGCAGCCTGATACTGCCTTTACTTACCGGTAAACCTGTATTGGTACGCAATATACCCGATACTTCAATGCCCTGCTCGGGAGCCACATAAATTGGCGGGGTTTTATCGGCCAGGATATCCTCAAAACTAAAACGACTGTAGCCCTGGGTAAGCATCAGGATATCAAGGTTATCCAGCTTTTCCTGGTCGGGTTTGTTAAAGTAGTAGTTGGGTTTTTCTATGTAGCCTTTCAGGTCTGACGTTAAGAGTATGTTGCTTAAAATAGTTTGCTCATTGTTTTCATCTGATGGTATGGTAGCATCATCCAAAACAGCAACCGAAAAACTGCCTATAACAGGAGCGGTTTTGTTAAGTGCCGTTACCGACATTTTTACATTTTGCCTTATGGTATAGGATGGTTTATCGGTTTTTAAAGTAAGACTTAACTGATCATTATGCTGAATGAAAACTACGCGCTGACACAAAGCATAGCCACCTGATGAAAAAAGCGTTACCTGCAAAATACCCGTAGGAAACTTGTTTTTAGGGATACTGGCCGAATAGCTAAGGTTTTGCAGCACTGTTGAAGCAGCATAATAAATAATGCCGCCGCTTTGCGCTACCAGGTAAAAGCTTTTGTTTTGCTTACGCTGTAAAAATATATCATTGGCCGATATTTTAACAGTCAGGTTTTCAGGATCGTTATTATAAACAGCCAGGCTTATACCCATATTTTGTACCCGGGGCAGCTTATAAGTAGCTGTTGAGCCGTTTGGGAAGGTAACGTTTGCCGTATAGATCTTACCGCTTTCGGGTGTTATGCCAAATACGCCCATACCCAAATGACTTGATGTAAATGTGGCAACTTCGGCACCTTTATCATCGGTAATATTTCCTTTAACATCTGCACCCAAACCTTTTGCGTTAATGGCCTTAAATGCAATTTTTGTACGTATGCCGTTGGTTAACTGCCCGCTTTCGGGAAAAAACTGTACATCAAAATTAGTAATGGAGCCGTTTAACGGGAAAGTGTTGGTAACAAACTGGCGGTCGCCCATATCAATAGCTGTTACTAATGATCCGGATGTTATAGTTTCTGCATTATTTTCAGGTATCTCTACCAAAAGGTTACCATTGGCATCTGTTGTGCCCCGGCCTTTACTTACGGCGTCGCCGTTGCGCACCAATTGCCAGTTTACTTTTTTATCGGCATAGGGTACGCTCGATGGATTTTTATAGAGGATGTTTGCATTAAGCTTTATAAGTCCCCCTCTTTTGCCCGAACTTTTGAAGGATATATAGGTGTTTACCTTGTTATCAATAGCATTACCTACATTTATGGTACGGTCATAAAAATAATCCGGATCAAAATTACGCATCCAGTTTGTATATGCCCTTATCCTATAGGCGCCCTGCTTAAATGTTTCGCCGTCGAGCGTTATATTGCCGTTGGCAAAACCGTTTTTGAGCCGCAGCCTAAGGCCTGCCAGTACCGAATCCTGGCTATTAAGCAGGTCGACATACACAATACCGCTAAGTGCCGATGGCTGATGCTTTTCAACAGTAACATAAGCCTTAAGCCAAATGGTATCGCCGGCGGCATAGTAAGGTTTATCTAAATGAAGGTAAACCTTTTCGATAGGGAATGCTGCCGAATATTTGGAGGTTTTTTCGATAATGGTGTTAATGGGGATGCTATCCTGCTGGGCCAGTGTGGCTAAGCTAAAAGATAATAACAGGGATACTACGAGTAAAAATTTTCTTGATATCATTAATATAATATAAAGCGGCTAACAGGGGCTAATATAAACATTTAGGGTTGTTGCATACCGGGCACACATATGATTTAACATTTTTTTACAACCCGGCAAAATTTTGAACGAAGTTTTATAGTTTAAATTACATTCAATTGGTACGCAAAATTGCCTAATAACATACTTTGCAGCGTGAAAGTTAAGGGCAATTGTATGCACCGGTTTTATAATAACATAATTGTTACTTTTTATGCCCCCAAAACAAGCCCTGTAATACGGTTGGCTGCTACTTGGCTGCTACTTGGCTGCTGCGGTTTTTCCCTCCACATGCACAGATATCATGCTGGAATGTACTATTCCAAGCGTTGATCCAGGTTTAACATTTAAGTAAAATTTAAAATAGCTGTCCATAATACCGCTGGCAACCCGGCTGTAGGCCTGCTCAAATTCGGGGCCGCTTAAGCCAAGGTCAATAAGGGGTTTACCATAATACATCCCGCCTTTATCATCAACATACATGGTGAAAGAGTAATAAAAATCCTTATAAGCCTTTTTAATAACAATATCATAAGTAGGATCGAGATAATCGTCGGATGGGTCGAAATTGTTTTCAATTTCGGGTTTGGTAGTACGGCGGGTAACTTTTACCTGCGGACTTTTGCTGATAAGCTCAACCGGTTGCCTGGCCGAAAAAGCTTTTTTATAATCCCTGTTTGCCTTTACAGCTAAAGATTGGATGAACAGGGTATCCTTGCGACTGGGGCGCCTTAATATGGATGTATCGCTACGCAATACGTTTTTTACATAGTTATCGGCAAAAAAACGCATGTACACCTTGGTGCCTTTAATATCCAGCGAATCGCCTTTTTGTTTAATGATCTCGAGAACAAGGCTGTCTTTATTAATTTTTTGAACCTTTAACCATGATCGTGCCGCATTAAAAATGGAGTCGTAACCGCGGGTGAGCGGGAAGTTGATAAAAGTCCTTTTTGTAGGACTGTATATGCTTACCGAATCGTCTGACACAAACTTCATTTTCCATTGAGGTTCCAACTGGTAGCCATATTCATTAAACGAAAGTCCGTTTTTTTGCCTGCGGGATACTTCTGAATAATTGATACCATTATAGGGCTTAAAATCTATGAGTTGCTTTTTACCTTTATTGGAGCCGCCGCAACCTGTTTGGATAATTGAAATAGCAGTAAGCAGTGTAAAACCAACCAGCTTTAATGTTTTTTTATTGATAGATAGCATACGGCTTAAAGATATATATAATTCAATAAACCGGTAAAATGATGAGGGATTTTTGGATAAAAGACGATAGTGTCGTGTCAACCTAAATTGACGTAGCCTTTAGTCGAAAGTCTTAAGTTCGAAGTCAAAAAAGAGCAAACCCGGCTTATAACGTACTACTTAGTACTGTTGACTTAACGCTACTCACTTTTTAAGCTTTTTACAGGATTAGCAATGGCTGCTTTTATAGTTTGAAAGCTTGATGTAATTATGGCCACAATTAGCATTCCGCCGCCACTTAATGCAAATATCCACCAGCTTACAGGGGTGCGGTCGGTAAAGCTTTGTATCCATTTATTTATGG
The DNA here is from genome assembly GCF_056400605.1 of Mucilaginibacter sp. P5_A4. NCBI lineage: Bacteria > Pseudomonadati > Bacteroidota > Sphingobacteriia > Sphingobacteriales > Sphingobacteriaceae > Mucilaginibacter > Mucilaginibacter sp. P5_A4. The sequence goes on from NZ_JBFUKX010000014.1 coordinate 62,842, forward strand.
CCAGCCAGGCAATCGGGGTTGCTACCATAAACGCAAGCATAATAAGTAAAACCAACTCTTTTGACAACAGCGTCACTATCTGGCCAACGGAGGCGCCTACTACTTTACGGATGCCAATCTCTTTGGTGCGCTGGTTTGTGGTGTATATAGTAAGGCCTAAAAGGCCCAGGCAACTGATTAAAATAGATAAGCCGGTTGTCCAGCTAAGAAGGGTAGAGGTGCGTTGTTCGCTTTCATAAAACTTGGCTATATTTTCGTCAAAAAAGTGATAATCAAAATCTTGCCCCGGGTAGGCTTGTTTCCATGCGCTTTGCATAGTTGCGATGGCTTTTTTCCAATCGCCGGAGGTAGTTTGTGGGTTTAAGGCGATATGGAACGTTCTGTTAAAATATTGTCCACCCTGAACTATCAGTATTACAGGTTTAATCACGTTATGTAGTGATGACTGATAAAAATCGGCAAGTACACCGGTAACTTGTCTTTTGCCATGAAAGGTTATGGTTTTTCCAATCGCATCGGCAGGATTTTTAAAACCAATTGCTTTGGCATAGGTTTCATTAATGAGCATGCCGCTTAGGGTATCACGTTGTTCCAACGTTCTGCCTTTTATCAATTTTAAATGATAAATCCTGGTGTAATTTTCATCACCGTACTTTGGCAATACATCTGTTTTAATCTCTTTTGTACCATCGTTGTAAGTGGATTGCTGCATATCTGTATAATCAGATGCCGGCGCATCAATGCCCATACTCAACTGCTTAACCTGCGGAATAGCCATTAATTTGTTTCTGAAAAAGTATTGAACCTGCATTGACTGGTTTTGCCACGGAGTTTCTATAATAAGAATAGCATCTTTTTTATAGCCCAAATCTTTGTGCAATGCATAATATACCTGTTTGCTAACCAACAATGTTGCCATCACAAAAAATTGTGCTATAACAAACTGCGTAACTGTTAAACTTTTGCGTAAAAAAGCGTTCCTGGTTTGTGTACTATCAAAACGCGACTGGTTTTTAAGCACCTGCAGCGTTTTATAACCCGATAGTACCATAGCCGGGTAAATACCGGCGATAAGACTTACCGTAATTGTTAAGGCCGATAAAAACAAAATAAGGTTTAACCTGGTAAAATCAGCGTTGATACCAGCGGGTATAAAGCCCGAGAATATGTTGAGTAAAACGGGGGTAAGGGCTACTGCAATTAAAACAGCAAAAAGTGTTACAAAAAAAGTTTCAAACAAAAACTGTAATACCAGCTGCTTGCGGCTGCTACCCAAAGTTTTTCGGATACCTATTTCCCGGGCCCTTTGGGTAGCCTGAGCAGTTGTTAAGTTGATAAAATTGATGCAGCCCAACAGCAACAACATAATTGCAATTGCAATTAAGCCATACAAAGTTGGCTTGCTGGCTGTAGGCCGGTTGTAAAATATGCCGTACCTGTTATCGAAATGAACATCGGCCAACGGCTGTAAATGAAACTGATAAGGCTGGCTTTTGAATAACTGATCTGTAGCAGTATAGGCCTTTAATATAGTATTTAACTGTTTTTCAACCGAGGAAGGAGAGGTGCCTGCTGATAATTTTATAAAATATTGGTCCCAGGCCAAATTTGTATTGGGGTGCCAATCGGCAAACTTATATTTTAAATCTTTATTAGCCTTTAATGTATTTAACGAGATAAAATCATGAAAAGCAAGATCAGTATTACCGGCGGGTAGTTCCACAATGCCGGTAACAACAGATGTTTGTTGATCATAATGCCTATCGTAAATGATTGTTTTGCCTATTACTTCGGCAGGAGATAGATTGGGGAAATATAACTTAGCCCTGGCAGCGGTTAAAACCACCTGGTTAATGCCGGTTAATGCCGTTTTTGCCGAGCCAGCAAGCCAATGGTAATTGAACAGCTTAAAATAACGTTCATCAGCATACAGCATATCGTCCTGTTCTTTATAACGTGTTGCAGCCGCCTGGCCATTAGATATCACAACATCAAGGTGCGCAATGGTTTCAAAAGGGGCAGCTTTTTCTATCCCGGTGGCTTCCTTTTCTGCCTCATCTGGCAGCGGCCACGATGAGGCGCTACTATATGATAAATTGCCATTAACCGTATAGCTGGTTACTACACGATAAATGCGGTCACCATCTTTATGGAATTTATCAAACGTAAAATCAAAATGTACAATGAGGTAAATGACCAACGCGGCGCTAACGCCTACAGATAAGCCAATGATGTTAATAAGCGTGAAAAGTTTGTGGCGCCAGAAATTTCTAATGGCAAATTTAAAATAGTTTTTAATCATAGGTATTACTATGGTCTACAGATCACGCGTTTAATGTTAATTTATAAATTTAATAGGCTCAGTTTTAAATTAGAAATTTAACTAACCCCCCGTTTTGCCTTCTACGTGTACATTAATTACACTTGCATGGGGTATTCCAAGGGTTTTACCCGGAATCACCTGCAGATAATATTTAAGATAGCCATCCATAACCGACTGTGAAAGACGGATGTAATTATCTTTAAAAGATTTGTCGAAAAAAGGTATTAATGGTTTGCCGTAGTGCATCTGTCCGGCTACATCAACAATAGCGGTGAATGAATAATAAAAGTTAGTATTTGCTTTGCTGATGGCAATGTCATATGTTGGGCTCATATAATTATCAGTGGTATCGAAATGATTAAACAGGTCGCCCTCTGCAACCCATTTTTTTACCCTTACCTGTGGGCTTTTGCTAATAAGTTCAACCGGTTGCCTTGCCGAAAAAGCTTTCTTATAATCTTTACTTGCAGCGTCTGATAATGATCTTACAAATGAAGAGTCTTTACTTGTAGGCTTTTTTAGTTTTGCTGTATCGCTATGAAGTTCGTTTTTGATGTAATCATCTGCATAAAAGGTCATGTAAACTTTGGCGCCCCCTGTATCAACGGTATCACCGTAGGCTTCAAGTATTTCCAGCTTAAGGCTGTCTTTGTTCATTTTTTTAACCTTGAGCCATGTTCTGGCGGTGTTAAAAATAGAATCGTACCCACGGGTGAGCGGGAAGTTAATAAACCGGCCCTTTGTGGGGCTGTAAATACTTACAGAATCATTAGAAACAAAGTTTATCTGCCATTGCGGCTCCAGTTGGTAGCCGTTCTTATCAAAGGAAAGCCCGTGTGCGGTGCGTCGCGAAATTTCTGTATAACTAATTCCCAACACCGGTTTAAACGATATCCGGTCTTTTTCGCCACCATGTTTAACAACGTTGGGTTGCTTACAACCCTGGTTAATAAGATTAATTGATAATATCAGAATTAACCCTAAAAGTTTTGTGCTCGGTTTCATATGGCTATTATTAATTGGTTAAAAGGAATATAACGGTTATAGGGATATAACATTAAATATAGCTTATTGATTTAATATTTTGTTGATATTTTATAAAATAAGAGTACCATTGCCCGGTAAAATTTAAAACCATCTGCCCGGCCGCAGGTTAATTAAAAAACAAGAAACTGATGGGAGTTGAAATTGAACGCAAGTTTTTGGTTGATAAGGAACAATGGCAGCAAATGCCCAAGCCGGTAGGGACATACTTTAGACAAGGATACATTTTAAGTGATGATACCAAAACCATCCGCATCCGCGTAACGCCTGATAAGGGTTTTATCACTATAAAGGGCAGTACAAAGGGTATTAGCCGATCGGAATATGAGTACACCATTCCGGCTGTTGAGGGCGAAGAATTGCTTAATAATTTTGCCGTATCTGAACTAACGAAGCGCCGCTATCGTATTGAAGTTGCTGGTAAGGTATGGGAGGTAGACGAGTTTTTAGGAGATAATAAGGGCCTGCTGCTTGCCGAGATTGAGCTTGACAGCGAAGATGAAAAATTTATACTTCCGCCATGGGTTACCATTGAAGTTACCGGCGACGAAAGGTATTACAATTCATACCTTTCTGTAAAACCGTTCGGTAAATGGTAAATTCAAGGTCGATTTTTAGGCGCTCTCAGGTAGTCCAAGCAATACGTCGGGTTCAGATTCATCTTTAACCGTTTTTACATATTTATTTCCTTCGGGACAGAGGGCCGGGATCAGGCTGGTTTTATTACCCTGCTCGTCAATAATGTAAGCTTCACCGGCCTCGTTCTTTATCCAGTCGTAAAGTTTGGTGCGTTCGGTTATTCCTTTAACATTAATACGCTCGTTAATCCACTCTAATGAATCAATAGCTACGTATGGGTTATGATGTAATGTGGTATCGGTTTTAATACAAAGTATGCGTACAGCCATATTAAATTGCTTTAATGAATGAGATGCTGTAAAATTAAAGGAAATGTTAAAGCCGATGAATAGGTGTTTTCACCCATTTTTGCGTACGTAATATTACTTATTTATAGCTGTTATTAGTAAAGATTGGTGTTGAGGGTACAGGGAAAGTGCTACTGTTGTGTTCGCAACAGGTGAAACAGTAAGAAATTACATCTGTCTAACAATCAGGAAATTGTGAATTGTCATAAAATCAAAAACGCAACAAAACCGCAACGGCAGGCGAAAAAGAGCGGCTATCAAGAGGCAAAACTTTTGGTTTTAACTTTACCATAGCAATTTCCGATGTTAAAGTATTCGATATTAAGGATAGGGGAGTTGGGGAAAAAAGCTTGATACATACAAAAGCCCTGGTTAAGCTTACTTAACCAGGGCTTTTGCGGCTAATAAAATACTAAGCCCAGCCAGTACCTTTTTTTGCATTACCATTGGCGATATGTTCTTCGGCAGTAGCTTTGCCCATAATGGCAGCCATTTTATTTCCGGCACCATCTGTACCCGTTGCTATGTACCTTCCCGATTTAATATCAATCACTGGATCAATCATCGGTACATTCTTAGTTTTTGTTTTTACTGAATACGCGGTAATACCGCTTCCTTTTTCTGTTGCCATGATAAGTTCTTTTTTGTTTTTTAGTTTAACCCCATTTATACTGAATTGTTTTCAGCCCATCTATAATTGGTTTCGAGTTGTAAACATGCATTAAAATTTTTTAAATCAAAATACTTCGTATGAATATTTTGTTAACACATTTACAATTTTGTTAATAAAGAATAAATAATGGTATCTGCAAACCTTCCGTTATGCAAATGATTCTCTTTAAAATGGCCCTCACGCTTAAAATTATTGGTTTCGAGCAGTTTGATGGAGCCTATATTTCCGGGGCTTACATTGGCCTGTATGGAGTGCAGGTTCATCGCCCCAAATCCAAAATTAATAACCGCTTCTACAGCTTCCTGCATAATACCAATGCCCTGGAAAGCCGGATTTAGCAGGTAACCTATTTCGGCCCGGTGATTATCTTTCTCTATTCGCCAAAAACCAATACTACCTATAAATTTAGAGTTGTTTTTGAATGATATGCACCAGGTAATACCGTTATTACCTTCCAGCAGATCGTCAATAACTTTTATAAGCCCCAGGGCATCATCCAGCGTTTTAGTTAGGGGGCGGTTGATATATTGCATAATATCGGCATTGCCGCGTAATTCCAAAAGATCGGCCGCATCAGCATCAATAAACCGGCGTAGTATTAACCTTTGGGTTGTTAAAACAGGAAAGGGCTGAAAATTTGGACTGAGCATAAAAAATCAGGGCTTTGCTTTTTGCATCAAAAAATTATTAAACTTTACAATGAGCCTGAACAGATCGTTATACTTATTGAGCGGCAGGGTGGCGCTGATATCAAAAACATCATGATACGCTTTGATACCGCCCAAAGTGTATATAAAAAATGCAGGCACACCTTTTTCTGTAAATAAATAATGGTCGCTATTGGCAGCTTTTCCACGGGGTACTACCTTTGCAAAGTAATGGTACTCATTGTTAATCTGCCGCATGGCGGCAAATTCTTTTTGATAAACAGTTGCGTTTACCACAGTAATTCCGTCGATGCCTGTACCATTAAGATCAAGATTGATCAAAAACCGGATATTTTTTAAGGGGATCAGCGGGTTTTCTGTAAAGTACCTGGAGCCGAGCAAGCCTGCCTCTTCGCCCGAAAAACCAATGAACGCCATGGTATATGGCTGCGGATTTGCAGCGTAATATTTGGCCAGGCTTAATAATTGGGTAAGCCCGCTGGCATTATCATTAGCCCCCGGGAAATAGGTATCGCTGCCCATACCACCTAAATGATCATAATGAGCCGTAATTACAATAATCGAATCGGGTTTTATTGTTCCTTTTACCACACCGCAAACGTTGGCCGTTTTAAAATCGGGGATAACCTCATTTTCTATGGCAACTTTAAGGGTGGCAGGCATTTGTGTAAATGCTTTTTTATCAACCTGTATCAGCGTAAAATCAAGCGCTTTACCTTCAACAGACCAGGTAAGCTTATCCTCTAACGAAACGATGACCCTGTTTTTACGGTCGACAAAATGTGTACTGTCAGTTTGTTCCAACTTGCCTTCACCGGTAACCCCTTTACTGTCCGGACTTACAATAAATTCTTTACCGGGGATAAGTTTAACGCCATTTATAGCCACATTCATTTTGCCGGGGAAAATATTTACCGGGTAACTAAACTCCTGCAGATAGTTTTTGCCATCCATTGGCTTTACACCGTAACTTTTAAATTGTGAAGCTATAAATGCCGCCGCCATGTGTACCCCATCGTGCGTGTAACCGCGCCCCCAAAAGTAGGGTGAGGTAAGAGTATCAACCAGTTTACGGGCAAACAGGCTGTCCTGGGCGTTGCTAAGGCCGGATATGAAAAGGAATAAGATGGTAAGTTTAAATTTCATTTTGGAAAAGAAGATGATTCAATTAAATAAAACCCACGCAAAGCCACTCAGGAGTAAAGAAAAATAATGCATGAATTTTACATCCTGAAATATTGACGGGAAATTATCTGATTCTCATTTTTTCTACATAAAGCTATCTGCTTCCCTATAAGCTTTGATTAAAGCCAGCTCGCCCTCTTTGCCCTGCCCGGCTGTGCCATGCTCCATACCCAAAACGCCTTTATAACCCTTGCTATAAATGTGCTTAAATATGTTCTTGTAATTTACTTCGCCGGTACCCGGTTCTTTACGGCCGGGGTTATCACCAATCTGGTAGTAGCCAATTTCGTCATACACTAAATCGAGGGTAGGGATAATGTTGCCCTGGTTACGTTGCACGTGATACATATCGTAAAGGATTTTGCACGATGGACTGCCCACAGCCTTGCAAATGGCGTAGGCCTGGTCGGGTGTACGCAGGAACAGGTCGGGGTTATCGCTCAGTGGTTCCAATACCATGATAACGCCATGCGGTTCCAATATGGCGGTGCCTTTTTTTAGGGCTTCTATTACATTGCCTGTTTGTACGCCAATGGGCAGGCTGCGTACAAAATCGCCGGGCACTACCGTTACCAGTTTGCTGTTGAGGCGTTTGGCTATTTCAACAGCTTGCTTGCACGAGTTTATGAAATTTTCAACCTGGTCGGCCTTGCCCGATGCCAGCATGTTGCTATCATTACCCAGGCCCGGCTGCACAAAAACGCCCATGGCCATACCCAGTTTGGCAAGTGTATCGCCTATTTTTTTCTGTTGATCTTCGGGGCGGCGACTCATACCATTATCTTCTATCGAGCGGAAACCTTTATCGTACGCAAATTTTATCTGTTCAATAAAATCATCGCCTGCATGATTTTTAAACATGCCATCATGGATGCCATAATTAAGGGTGAATGGTTTATCGGAGGCTGTAGTAGCTACACCGGCTGGATCGGTACACCCGGTAAGCGTGGCTGCATTTAAAACGCCTGTTGTAAGTAATGATGCGCCTGCAAGTACCGAGCTTTGGACAAAGTTTCTGCGTTTCATAGGTTTGGATTGGTTTGAGCAGGCAAGATAGGTTTTTGAGGATAAAGGACAAAGGATTTGTGGACTTATGAACAAAGGATTTTCGGACAAAGGACAAAGGATCTTCGGACGAAGGAACTTATAGACAAAGGATTTATGGATAAAGACAAAGTGGTGAAGTACACTTACTTTGCGTCTCTGTATCCGTTGCGCGAAACAAAAATGAATATTTTTCCGCTTTCTTCATCCCAATGTCACAACAAAAAGAACTTTGGAAAATAATTTCATTTTTAGACTTTTTGGTCTATTTTTGTTCTGTTAATCAATAACACAATGAGCAAAGCAGAAAGAACCAGGCAATTTATCATAGAGCAGGCTGCACCTATCTTTAACCAAAAGGGTATTGCCGGTACTACTATTGATGACATCCTGGCTGCTACTAAAATGGCAAAGGGTGGCCTGTATGGTCACTTTAAAAGCAAGAACGAAATTGCCGCCGTAATGGTTGATTACCTGCTGACTAAGTTGACAGACAACGTAAATTTGGTAATGGCAAAAGAAAAAACCGCCATAAAAAAGCTTTTGGCCGTTATTGATATTTACAAGGATCCAATTAACTCCTATATAACGGGTGGTTGTCCGGTATTAAACTTTGGTGTAGAGTGCGATGATACCAACCAGGACATTAAACAAAAAATTAAAGCGATTATTGAGGGTGGCCAGCAAGGTTTTATCAGCGTAATTAAACAAGGGGTTGCGGATAAAGAATTGTCGCCTGAAATTAATGCCGAAGAATTTGCATTAAAGATCTTCGCTATGCTGGAAGGCGGCATGGTTATGTCAAGGGTTACCGGTAATACAAAATACATGCATACGCTCATAAAAATGTTGAAGGCTGATTTGAAAAGCTACCAATTAAAGTATGCGTAGCAGTGATATGCTTCAGGTCGGGAACGGCCTTTTTTTAATTATTAAAAACGACCAAAAAGTCTAAAAAAACAAAACACAATAAAGTAATCATTTAACACAACATCATTTAATAAAATATCATGTCAACTAAAAAAGTAGCCTTAATAACAGGCGCAAACCGCGGTTTAGGATTAGAAACTGCCAAACAATTAGGAGAAAAAGGAATAACCGTGATTGTAGCCGCGCGCCAGATTAGCGCTGCCGAAGCAGCAGCAGCCCAGCTTACAGCCCAGGGAATTGAGGCATATGGCATTCAACTGGATGTTACCAATGCCGATGACAGAGCAGCCGCAGCTGCCTATATCGAAAATAAATTTGGTAAGCTGGATATTCTGGTGAACAATGCAGGTGTTGGCCCCAAAGAGTCAGCGTTTGTAAAGAAGAACGTAGAAACCACCGCAGATGAATTTCAATATGTTTTTGAAACCAACTTTTTCAGCGTTGTTTACTTCACTAATACCTTGTTACCGTTATTGAAGAAAAGTGAGGGCGGCCGTATTGTTAACTTATCAAGTATATTGGGCTCGCTCACCGTTCACTCTATTCCTAACGGCCCTATAGATGCAGCCAAGAGGTTATCGTACAATGCCTCAAAAACAGCTTTAAACGTATTTACAGTGCATTTAGCACAGGAACTTACAGGTACAAATATTAAAGTAAACTCGGTACACCCGGGCTGGGTTAAAACAGAAATAGGTACAGAACATGCCCCAATGGAAATTCCGGATGGTGCAAAAACCAGCGTAGAAATGGCATTGGTTGGCGAAGATGGCCCCAGCGGTAAGTTTTACCACCTGGGCGAAGAGTTGCCCTGGTAAATAAAAGAACTATAGTAAATAAAAGAGGAAGTTGCTTTTAAACAACGCCCTCTTTTATTTATCCATCTGTTATATCAAAAATTGAGTTTTTTGTTATGTATTAGGAAATGCATTTTAGCTCAATTAATATGAGGCAGATTAAGCGAGCTAAAACAGACAGGGGAAAGTCCTTCCGGTATAAAAAAGACATCCGAAAAGTAAAAAGGATACCAATAGTTAAATTTATACAATTTTAACATGGGATGCTTTTATAGTATTGCGCATGCATTTACCTATAAAGCTATACAAACCTTATATAATCATTATAATCTTCATTTTAGGAGCCGCTAAAATCAGCCATGCACAGCAACCGGCAAATTATCCTAAAATTACGGGTTACTTTAGTGTTTTAAATCCTGTTGCAACCTGGAATAAAGATGGGGTCACCAGCAATTTTTCTGACGTCTACACCATTGCCTTTCCCTTTGGAGTTAATATTTTAAAAAGCGACCGCTTTGGTGTGAGCTTTGAGATTGCGCCTGCAATCCGCACAGAAAAAAATATATCAAAAGTAAATTCTGTTTTATTTCATCCGGGCGCCATGTTTCGGTTTAAACATGGCTTTACCTTTATTGGCCGTATGGCTTTTGAAACAAATGGCCGTTTTGGGTTTACACCGGTTTTTAACCAGGTGGTTTTTAAGGGTAAGGATGCCGGTTTTTTTGTATCGGTGCCCTTGCCGGTAAGGTTTGGCAATAACCTGCCGGCTTCTGTAACTACCGGCCTGCAATTGGGTGTAACTTTTTAAGCAGATCTTTAATAAACAATTCCCAGGTTAAGGGTCAGTTCAGCGCTATTCTTCTAAATTATAACAGAAACTTTTGTTTTCGGGTAGCTGTATGCTCATAAAACAGCTATAGTTATATTATTGCGCCCTCTCCTCCAAAAATAATCCCGCCATTCACCGATGATTTCACCCCGTTCGCCGAGGAAAACAGGGGGTACGTCTAATTCGCCCAAAATGCCTGTAACGTTTTAAAAACGGGGGCGTCTTATTGGTGTATTTAAAAATATAACAATACAATTACTTGACAATCAAAATATTAATATCATGAAAACAAAATTATTTACCATCGCTGCTTCATTAATTTTAGTAACCGGTTTATCAAACTCAACTTTCGCATCTACAAAAAATACTAAAATTGTTGCTACCGTTTTAACCGATGTAAGCAATATCAACAAGATCGAGATCCGCGGTAATGTGGAGCTTTATGTATCTGCCGGCACAACCGACCAGGTTAAGGTTTACAATAAATACTATGCCGAAGGCGCATTGGTACAAAGCTCAAAAGGTGTATTACGCATTGCATCATATACCAAAGAAAAACTGGTAGTTTGGGTAACAGCAAATGACCTGCATGCCATCAGCGCTTATGACAATGCCGAAGTTAAATCATTTGGTAACTTATCTGCTATTGACCTGGAAGTTAATCTGCACAACAATGCAACTGCTAAATTGAAACTTGAAACTTACAATACCAATGTTAACGTAAGCGACAATGCTAAAATTGAGCTTAGCGGTACAGCTACTATGTATACCTTAAACCACAACTTACAATCAAGTGTAAACAACAATAACTTTGTTGCCGATACATACAATGATAAAGTAACCAATGGTACAATAGCTAAAAACGAGAATGATTTAGCGGTCCTTTAATTATAAAACCAGCTTTTGCAAAAGTCCATCATATATTTTGAAAAGCTATCGCTCAAATGCGGTAGCTTTTTTTATTTTTGATGTAACTTCCTGTTTATAAACAGCGTCTAAAAAAAGAAATACTATGAAAAAGCTTGGTTTAAATATTGCAGCGGTTGTTGCTATCGCATTGGTAAGTATACTTTCATCATGCCGTTTCAGGTGTGTGCATGGCTCTGGTAATATTACTACCGAAAACCGTAAGGCCAATGAATTTACCAAACTGGATATTTCTGGTGAATTTAAAGTTAATTTAAAACAGGATAGTTCATTAACCATCAGCATTACGGGCGATGATAACCTGCTTAAATATGTATCAACATCTGTTGAAGGGAACCAGTTAACCATTAAATCTAAAAAGAATTTCTGCAAAGAAGATAGTATCGTGGTTAACGTAGGGATCCGTCATCTAAAAGAAATTGGTGCATCGGGCGCGGTAACTGTCTCTTCAATCGGTAAAATAAATACCGGCGATATTAAGTTTGACCTGTCGGGCGCTACCAGGATAAACCTTGATCTGAACGCCGCCAATGTAATAACCGAAGGCAGTGGCATGAGCGAACTGAATTTAACCGGGCAGGCAGCATCACATCATGTAGAATCAAGCGGGGTATCTAAAATCAATGCCTTTGATTTTGTGGTTGGCGATTATGTGATCAAAACCTCGGGAGTAAGCCATTGCCGGATCAACGTATTAAAAACATTAAATATACACTCAAGCGGTGCTGCCGATATTGATTATAAGGGTTCACCATCAACAGTAAATAACGATAAATCAGGAGCATCAACTGTAAAAAAGGTTGATTGATGTAGCCCGAAAGTAAAAACCTTAGCCTTATAACCTTATCATGAAAAAGTTTTTAAAGTATACAGCTTACGTTGTAGTAGCTGTAATTTTAATTGTAATTGGCGGCGTATCGTATATTACGCTGGCCCTGCCAAATGTTGGCGACCCCGCTAATATTAAAGTAGATGCCACCCCGCAGCGTATTGAGCGGGGCGAGTACCTGGCCAACCATGTAACCTTATGTATGGATTGCCACTCCACCCGCGACTGGACTAAATTTGCCGGCCCTATGATAACGGGTACCGAAGGCAAAGGCGGCGAAAAGTTTGATGCCAGTGTAGGTTTTCCGGGCAATGTAGAAGTGCCCAACATTACACCATACCATTTAGGTAACTGGACCGATGGTGAGCTCTTTCGCGCTATTACAACCGGTGTTAAAAGGGATGGTTCGGCTATATTCCCGCTGATGCCATGGCCAAGCTATTCAAAAATGAGCAGGGAGGATGTGTATAGTGTTATTGCCTACCTGCGCAGTCTTAAACCTATCGAAACAAATTATCCTGAGGGTAAACTTGATTTTCCGTTAAATGTACTGGTACATACCATGCCGCAAAAGGCAACATTGGGTATTGTACCCAGCGAAAAAGATACCCTTAAGTACGGCGAATACCTGGTAACCATTGCAGCCTGTAAAGATTGCCATAGCCAGGTAAACCAGGGTAAAATAATAGCCGGGCTTGAATTTGCCGGTGGGAGGGAGTTTACTATACCCGGATCAGGGATTGTACGGTCGGACAATATAACGGCGGATAAAGCTACAGGTATTGGTTCATGGACCAAGGAACAATTTGTAAGCCGTTTTAAGCTATATGCTGATAGTGCCAAAAAAATGGTTAGTGTAAAATCGGGTGAATTTCAATCAATTATGCCTTGGTATAAGTACGCGGGGATGAAAACCGGCGATCTGGAAGCAATATATGCGTATGTTAAAACTATTAAGCCGGTTAAAAATCAGGTTGTGAAATTTATGGCGAAGTAAATGGACGTTTAAATTAAAAATAAATTCATACTTTTGCGCCTCGAAATTTGTATAGTCCGCAATTGATTTTCGGTCTACGGTTTCAATAGATCAATTAAAATACCCGGTAGAAAGATGAATATTACACAGGAAAAAGTAGATGCCCTGAATGCTGTTGTTAAGATCAACATCAACCCCGAAGATTATCAGCCACGCGTTGATAAAGCGATAAAGGAAAACGCAAAAAAAGCAAAATTGCCGGGTTTTCGCCCGGGTATGGTGCCAGCATCACATATAAAAAGAATGTACGGTAAAAGCATATTGGTTGATGAGATCAATAACTTATTACAAGATACTTTAACCAATTACATAGACGAGCAGAAGCTGCAGGTATTAGGTCAGCCGCTACCTAAGCTTGATAACGAAAAGGAATATAACTGGGATTTTAACGATGATTTTGAATTTAACTATGAGCTGGGCTTAGCTCCTGAGTTTAATATCGACTTTTCATCAAAAGATAAAGTTACCCAATATGTGATCAAAGTTGATGAGGAAACATTGGCTTCACGTATCAAAAATATTCGCCGCAGTTATGGCAAAATGACAAATCCTGACGTATCGGCAGATGATGACGTGCTTTACAGCGAATTGGTTCAGCTTTCTCCGGATGGTAGTGTTTTTGAGGGTGGGATAAGCAATACCGCATCTGTGCGTTTAGACCAGATCAAGGATGAAACCATTAAAGCTTCGTTGATTGGCCTTAAAAAAGGTGATGTATTAACGTTTGATATTCAGAAAGCTTATGATAACGATGCAGCTAAGGTTGCTGGGTTATTAAAGATAGAAGAAGATGAAGCGGCTGATTTAAAATCAAGCTTTCAGTTAACTGTTAAAAACGTTAACCGTTTAGAGGAAGGTGATTTGAACCAGGAGTTCTTTGACAAATTATTTGGTGAAGGTGTAGTAACAACCGAAGCGGAATTTACAGCTAAAATTACCGAAGAGCTTGAAACAATGATGGTACAGGATTCTGAACGCAAATTGCAGGATGATATCTACAAAGTAAGCATTGCTAAAGTTGACTTTAATTTACCTGACGAATTTTTAAAACGCTGGTTAAAAGCTACCAATGAAAAACTGACTGCAGAAGAACTGGAAGGTGGTTATAATGATTTTGCTCAAAACCTTAAATGGACGTTGATTGAAAATAAAATAATTACTGATAACAAAATCGAACTTAAGTACGATGAAGTTTTCGCTTTGGCTAAACAACGTTTAGATCAGCAATTCAGAATGTACAGCCCGCAACCGATCCCCGAAGATCAGTTAGCGCAGTACACTGTTCAATACCTGCAAAACAAAGAGAATGCTAATAAAATATTTGAAGAAGTAAAAGCATTAAGAGTATTTGACTTTATTAAAGGTGTGATCACTTTGGATAAACAAGATATCCTGTTTACCGATTTCAATAAATTGGTTTCTGAAAAATAAGCCGCTCTAAATCTCCGCTGCCGGTTGGCGGAGAGATGTTAAGAAGCGATATATAATTTACCAAAAGCAACTCACAAGGTTGCTTTTGGTGTATAATAGCATATTGCATAAAAAGCACTCATAAAAAACGCGTCATTGCGAGGTACGAAGCAATCCCAAACTATGCAGATCGGATTTGCAAAGCTACTCTGTAGGCGGGGATTGTTTCGTGCCTCGCAATGACGGTAGAGTAAGGTCACTTCACTAATAAAATAGCCTTTCAAAGCCCTCTCCTTTAGAGGAGGTAGCATGAGGCTAAATAATTTTTACTTTATACAAACTATCTTTTTAAAATTGTATTCAACTAAAAACTATATTTATCGCGGGTAAAAAAGCCTGCACACCTAAAATTAATATACACAAAAACCATGAGTAGTAACATCGATAAAAACGAATTCAGAAATTACGCTGTTAAACACCACCGGATTAACAGCATCTACGTAGATAAATTTATTTCGAACGTTGAGCGCAGCAATATGCCAAGCGGTATTGCAACCCTGCCAACCGGCATGACCCCTTATATTATAGAGGAACGCCAGCTTAACGTAGCTCAGATGGACGTGTTCTCGCGCCTGATGATGGACCGCATTATTTTCCTGGGTGATGCTATTTATGAAAATATTGCAAACATTATCCAGGCTCAATTGCTGTTCCTTCAATCGGCTGATAGTAAACGCGATATCCAGATCTATATCAATTCACCCGGAGGTTCGGTTTATGCTGGTTTAGGTATTTATGATACCATGCAGTTCATATCAAATGATGTAGCAACAATTTGTACTGGTATGGCCGCTTCAATGGCTGCCGTATTATTATGCGCAGGTACCGAAGGTAAAAGGGCGGCATTACCGCATGCAAGGGTAATGATCCACCAGCCATCAGGCGGTGCACAAGGTCAGCAATCAGATATTGAGATCACTTATCATGAGATCACTAAACTGAAAAAAGAATTGTACCAGATAATTGCCGATCATAGCGGCGCATCATACGAAAAAGTTTGGGAAGCATCAGACCGTGATTACTGGATGATAGCCGAAGAAGCCAAAGAATTTGGTATGGTAGATGAAATTTTAAAGGGAAGCAAAGGAAAAAAAGTATAAGTGAGAAGTGAAAGGTAAGTCGTAAATAGTGAGTGGTACGAATGGAAGTTAATATTTTTAATCTTTTCGCCACTCACTACTTGCTATTCACCATTCACTACTTTGATTTCTCAGTCCTATTAACTAATTTTGATCAAGTAAAGGAATCAGATGAATAAAAACAGTAAGGAAATCAGGTGCTCATTTTGTGGCGCCGGTAAACAGGATTCCCTGATGTTGATTGCAGGGCTCGACGCTCATATCTGTGATAAGTGCGTTAACCAGGCTAATGAAATATTAGCTGAGGAGTTAAAGGTGCGTAAAGTAAAAGCCTCGCCTTTGGCCCCGGCTTTGCTTAAACCATACGAGATCAAAACTCACCTCGATCAATATGTTATTGGTCAGGACGATGCCAAAAAGATATTATCAGTAGCCGTATATAATCACTACAAGCGCCTTAATCAACGTATTGACAAGGATGAGGTTGAGATTGAAAAATCAAACATCATAATGGTTGGCGAAACAGGTACGGGTAAAACCCTGCTTGCGAAAACGCTTGCCAAAGTACTTAATGTGCCGTTTTGTATTTGTGATGCTACAGTATTAACCGAAGCCGGTTATGTAGGCGAGGATGTTGAAAGTATCCTTACCCGTTTATTGCAGGCCGCCGACTATGATGTAACCCTTGCCGAAAAAGGCATTGTTTATATTGATGAGGTTGATAAAATTGCCCGCAAAAGCGATAACGCCAGCATCACCCGTGATGTATCCGGCGAAGGGGTACAACAGGCATTGTTAAAAATACTGGAAGGTACTATGGTTAACGTACCACCACAAGGTGGCCGTAAGCACCCCGATCAGAAAATGATTACTGTTAATACCAGTAATATACTATTTATTTGCGGTGGAGCCTTTGACGGTATCGACCGTAAAATAGCGAACCGTCTGCGTACCCAAACAGTTGGTTACAAATTAAAGCGCGATGATGGCGAGGTAGATATGAAAAACCTGTACAAATACATCACCCCGCAGGATTTGAAATCATTTGGCTTAATACCAGAACTGATTGGCAGGTTACCAATATTAACTTATTTAAATCCGCTTGACAGGACTGCCCTGCGTAACATATTAACCGAGCCTAAAAATTCATTGTTGAAACAATACAAAAAACTGTTTGAATATGAGGGCGTAAAGCTTGATTTTGAAGATGAGGTGCTAGAGTTTATTGTTGATAAGGCAATGGAATTTAAGCTGGGAGCAAGGGGTTTACGTTCGATATGTGAAGCCATTATGATTGATGCGATGTTTGAGTTCCCATCAAAAAAAGATGTGAAACGCCTGCACATTACATTGGATTATGCTCACGAGAAATTTGAAAAATCAGATCTGAAAAAATTAAAAGTAGCTTAACCTACCGGTAAAAATCGATAGCTATCTTTATTAAAATAAATGCAGACCCTGGTGCAACGCCGGGGTTTGTTGTATAAGCAGAAATTTTCAACAGGCAGCTTCAGGGCTGCCATTGGAGATTAAAAGCAAAAATATTACGCATATGAACGAAGAATTAAATGTTAAAAAAAATCCTACCGATGCAGCGGTAGTAAAAGAAGTAGGCTCACCGGTAAAATCGGGGTTAAAAACCAAGGATGCCATTGTTGCCAACTGGTTACCGCGTTATACCGGCCGGCCGCTGGAAGCCTTTGGTGATTATATTATATTAACCAATTTTTCTAAATACATACAGCTGTTTTCGCAATGGAACGATAATGCGCCTATTATGGGCCTGGAGAAACCAATGCAAAGCGTTACTGCCAATGGTATTACCATCATTAACTTTGGAATGGGAAGCTCGGTTGCAGCAACCGTGATGGACTTGCTTACGGCCATTCATCCCAAAGCGGTTATATTTTTAGGCAAATGCGGCGGCCTTAAAAAGAAGAACAACGTAGGCGACCTTATCCTGCCTATAGCGGCCATCAGGGGCGAAGGAACATCAAACGATTACCTGCCGCCGGAAGTGCCTGCATTGCCATCATTTGCCCTGCAGAAAGCCATCTCAACCACCATTCGCGATTTCTCACGCGATTATTGGACCGGTACCTGCTACACCACCAACCGCCGCGTTTGGGAACATGATAAAGTGTTTAAAAAATATTTGAAGGATCTACGCGCCATGGCCGTTGATATGGAAACTGCCACCATTTTCACTACCGGTTTCGCCAACAAGATTCCAACCGGTGCATTGCTGCTGGTATCAGATCAGCCGATGATTCCCGAAGGTGTAAAAACCGCCGAAAGTGACTCAACCGTAACCGAGCAATATGTAGAAACACATCTGAAAATTGGTATCGAATCGTTAAAGCAACTGATCAATAATGGCTTAACTGTTAAGCACCTGAAGTTTTAAGGTTTTTGAATGGTTGATTAGTGGAGAGGTTGAAAAGATTGGCTGTCATTAACCTAACCTAATCTATTCTTTCAGACTTCCCCGACTTTCGGACTTCCTTACTTATTATTAACTTCGCAAAATGAATTTTTCGTCCAAGTTGCTGGAGAATGCTGTAGCCGAGTTTGCTAAACTACCGGGTGTGGGCCAAAAAACCGCTCTTCGGCTGGTGTTGCACCTGCTAAACCAGGATAAACCGGATGTTGAGCAGTTTAGCACTGCTATAAGCAAGCTCCGTAATGAAATTCAGTTTTGCTCTGTTTGTCATAATATATCCGATAATGCTGTTTGCGAGATCTGCTCATCACACAAACGCGATCACAGCCTCATTTGCGTGGTTGAGGATACCCGGGATGTAATGGCCATTGAAAATACCAACCAATATAATGGGATTTATCACGTACTTGGAGGTTTAATATCCCCAATGGATGGGGTAGGGCCTTCGGACCTGCAGGTTGATACTTTGGTAGAGCGCTTAAAAAACAACGAAACCAAAGAAATCATTTTTGCCCTTAGCGCTACCATGGAGGGTGATACCACATTGTTTTATCTTCATAAAAGAGTAAAATCTTTCAATATTACCATATCAACTATAGCCCGTGGCATAGCCTTTGGGGGTGAATTGGAGTACGTAGATGAGATCACCTTAGGGCGATCCATTGCTACACGTGTTCCGTATGAAAATTCCTTGTCAAAGTAAGATATGAAACTATCCGTAATAGTTGTAAACCACAATGCCTGTGCAATGCTCAGGATTGCCCTTAATTCGTTAATGGAGGCTGTTACGGGCGTTGAAAACGAGGTTTTTGTGATCGACAACGCATCTGCGGATAAATCTGTAGATATGATTAAAAATGAGTTTCCTGGTGTTAAGGTAATAACTAACGCCCGCAACGAGGGTATTGCAAAGGCCTGTAACCAGGGTATTAAACAAACTACAGGTGAGTATATTTTAGTGGTCAGTGCGGATACAATTACAGGCAAAAAGACCATTGAGAAGTCGCTGCAATTTATGGATATGCATTTAGATGCCGGCGGTTTGGGCGTGCGTATGATAACGCCCGATGGCAGGTTCCTGAAAGAATCTAAACACGGTTTCACCAGGCCATGGGAAGTGTTTTTTAAGCTTACAGGTTTGGCCAGGCATTTTTCAAAATCGCGTTTAACAGATGTACAACATAAGGATTGGGTAGAGGAATTTCAAACATCAGAAACTGATGTGGTGAATGGCGCTTTTATGCTGATGCGTAAAGAAGCTATTAATCAAACCGGGCTGTTTGATGAACGCTTTCGTACTTATGGTTATGATATCGACCTGAGCTATCGTATAAGGCTTGCCGGGTTTAAAAACTACTATTTCCCCAAAACATATATCATTAACTTCAACAGTAAAGGTAGTATGAAATTTAGCTGGAGTTACCTTAAGGAATTTTATGGTGCGATGATTATCTTCGCGACCAAATATTTATTTAAGGTGCCCGAAATTAAAGTGGAGGGCTTACCGCAGCTATTCCCTTCTGCTTATGAAGTTAAATGATAAAGTTATAGTTATTACCGGGGCATCATCCGGCATCGGAAAATCATTGGCTATTGAATGTGCTAAACGGGGAGCCATCGTTGTATTGGCGGCCCGCCAGTATGTTACCCTTTGCGTTATTACACAGGATATAGAAAGGCGATATCAAACAAAGGCCTTAGCCATACAATGTGATGTAACCATTGAAGACGACTGCGCTCAGCTCATCAAACAAACCCTTACAACTTTTGGTAAAATAGACGTACTGATAAATAATGCAGGTATAACCATGCGAGCGTTGTTTAAGGATGTGGATTTGAAAGTACTCAAATCTATCATGGATGTTAATTTTTGGGGAACAGTGTACTGCACAAAATACGCCCTGCCCGAAATTACCAAAACCAAAGGAAGTATTGTAGGCGTATCATCCATAGCAGGCTATAAAGGTTTGCCGGGCCGGATAGGTTATTCCGCGTCAAAATTTGCTGTGAATGGTTTTTTGGATGCTTTAAGGGTCGAGAACCTTAAAACCGGCGTACATATATTAACTGCCTGCCCGGGTTTTACGGCATCAAACATCCGCAATACAGCGCTTAATAAAGAGGGGGTAGAGCAAAGAGAAAGTACCCTGGAAGAAGATAAAATGATGACATCTGACCAGGTTGCTAAAATTATTGTTGCTGGTATTGAAAGCCGCTCCCGCACCCTTGTTATGACCTTGCAGGGGAAACTTACAGTGCTGTTAAGTAAACTGTTACCCGCTTTTTTAGATAAAATGGTGTACAATGTTTTTACAAAGGAAAAGAATCCGCTTTTGAGATAGCTTATGCGTCTTCAGAAAAATATAAAAGCAATAAGCACCAATTAACTATTGAACCACTTCATATTCACTTATCTTACTCAAATCCAAAATCGCCTGGCCATCTTCATTCCTGTGGAACACGGGCTTAAATTTAGCACCCCAAACTATATCCGAGTATATGTATGACGTACGTGAGTGCACGGTTTGAGAGAATGTATCATCAAAGGTTTTAAGAATAACCGATAAGCTGGCCTGGTTGGTTTCAAGTTCTTCCGGGGTCATATCTTTTAGGGGGCTGTTTTCGTCAAGCGGGTGTACTACCGTCCAGTTCAGGGTTAAAATACTTACATACTTCCTTTCCAGTTCAAGCTGGAAAAACTTGCGGATCACCTTGCCGTTCACTTCCTCGTTGTAGCCAAAAACAACTTCCATTTCCAGGTCAATCAATATATTGCGTCTTAAATTGGCCAGCCTGAACATCAGTCCCCTGCCATTATCACGATAAGGAGCTATCAGCACATTATTGCTATACAATATTTTGGCCGATGGACGGGAGAAACGCCCGTAAAGCAAACCGGTTGCCAAGGCAAAAGCCAGTAAGCCCATCATCGATTCAAATGCTGCTACACTGTTTGCAGCCATTCCCAGGGGGCTGATGTGCCCGTAACCAACCGTTGAAATGGTTTGTGCCGAAAAAAAGAAGGCATCCATAAAATGGTCAAAATAAGTTGTACCGCTTTTACCGTCAAGACTATCAGTGCCCAGCGAAACATATATGAATGCAAAAAACAGGTTAGCTGTTAAATATCCGCTTAAAACTATCGCCCAAAACTTACTCCAGCTCATGGTAATAAGCGAGTGATAGTTATTTGAGGTACTGAAAAATGGCAGCCCGGTGCGTTTTACGTTAATAGAACCATCCTTATTAATAACCGGCTGGCTTTTTACAACAGGCTGCGTGCCAAAGCCAAGATCATCCTCGGGGTTTATTTTTTCTTTATGTATCGCCATTTTGATTAATTAGTGAATTGCTGATTTAGTGAATTATTGAATTTTGATTCGCTGAAATATAGGCTGATCTTTTACCCAATCACTAATTCAATAATTCTGCAACTCACCAATTGCCTCCGGTAAATTTATCATTCTGTTTGTTTTTATAAAAACTATTTCCATATTTGTGGCATAAATGAAAATAAACGCAATAAACAATAACTGGTGGTGGCTTAACGAGTAATCGTAAGGCAATTCCGTTTTTTGTTTTTTAACATAATATTCAGAAGGGTTGCCATACGGTAACCCTTTTTTTTTAGTCCACCGGCCTCCGTTAACCGCCGGGGAGTATAAATCAGGATGGCAAATAATAGTAACGACGCAAATCAAAATTCCCCTGTAGGGGCTTAGGGAGCGAGCATATGAAACAGATACTTAATCATCTTTTTGAACATAAAACCTTCAGCAGGGAGCAGTCGAAAGAAATTTTGATGAACATTGCACAGGGTAAATATAATAACTCGCAAATGGCTGCCTTCATGACGGCCTATTGCATGCGCAGCATAACCGTTAACGAGCTGGAAGGCTTTCGCGATGCCATGCTGGAGCTTTGCCTGCCCATTAACCTGGAAACCGATGAGCTGATAGACCTTTGCGGTACAGGCGGCGATGGGAAGGATACATTTAATATATCAACCCTTGCATCGTTTGTCGTAGCGGGTGCCGGTTATAAAGTGGCCAAACACGGTAACTATGGGGTATCTTCGGGTTGTGGTTCATCAAACGTGATGGAATGTCTTGGTTATCAGTTCACTAATGATGCCGATAAGTTGAAAAGAGGAATTGATAAGGCAAATATTTGCTTTTTGCATGCCCCCTTGTTTCACCCGGCTATGAAAACGGTTGCACCTATCCGCAAAGAGCTGGCTGTAAAAACGTTTTTTAATATGCTGGGGCCGTTGGTTAATCCGGCAAAGCCTGGTAATCAGCTTGTTGGTGTATTTAACCTGGAGCTGGCCCGTGTGTATGCATATCTTTACCAAAAATCAACCACCAAATACACTATAGTAAATGCTTTGGAAGGTTACGATGAGGTATCGCTCACCTGCGATTTTAAAACATTCTCGGCCGATGGCGAAAAGATACATAGTGTTGAAAGTTTAGGTTTTGAAAAACTAAACCCTACTGATATTGCCGGTGGTGATACCGTAAGTGCCTCAGCAGCAATATTTAGCAATGTGCTTAACGGGAAAGGCACCACAGCGCAAAATAACGTGGTGTTATCAAACGCGGCGCTGGCTATCAAAACCATCGGCCCCGAAAAAACTTTTGCCGATTGTTTTTATGAGGCCGAAGAAGCTTTACTCACCAGGAAGGCGCTAAACAGTTTCAATGTCTTATTGCAGAACTAAGCATGAAAATAAAAGTTTGTGGTTTAAAAGATCCCGAAAATATTGAAGCCGTAGCCGCCTTAAAGCCGGACTATCTGGGCTTTATCTGTTACGGACCTTCGCCGCGATATATTGCTCAATTATCTGCAGAAAAATTAAAAAAAATCGAGAAAAATATTAAAAAAACAGGGGTTTTTGTAAACGAAATTGAGGAAAATATTAATAAAATGATTGATGCCTATAATTTTGACGTAATACAACTGCATGGCGACGAAACGCCGGAGTTTTGCGAAAATTTTAAGAACAGGGTTACCGTGTTTAAAGCTTTTGGCCTGGATGAAAATTTTGATTTCGGCAAGCTTAATAATTATGTAAACAAAGTAGATTATTTTCTGTTCGATACCAAAACCGCCGCTTATGGTGGTTCGGGAAAAACCTTCAACTGGGGTATGCTGAATAATTATAAACTGGATGTACCCTTCTTCTTATCGGGCGGGATAAGCCTTGATAACCTGGACGAGATAAAAAAGATAAGTCACCCGCAGTTTTATGGGGTTGACCTGAACAGCCGTTTTGAAACGGCGCCTGGTGTAAAAAACATCAGTAAACTGGAACAAGCATTTGAGATCATCAAAAAACAAAATATTAACGATGAAGTACGGAGTTAACGAACATGGTTATTACGGCGATTTTGGCGGCGCCTACATCCCCGAAATGCTGTACCCAAACGTGGAGGAACTAAGACAGCAATACCTCAGCATCATTAACGATGCGGATTTCAAAGCTGAATTTGACGACCTGCTGAAAAATTATGTAGGCCGGCCTTCGCCATTATATCATGCCAAAAGATATTCGGAAAAGTATGGCGCCAACATATTTTTTAAACGGGAGGACCTTAACCATACCGGTTCGCATAAAATTAATAACGCCATCGGGCAGATCCTGCTGGCCAAGCGCCTTGGCAAAAAACGCATCATAGCCGAAACCGGCGCCGGGCAGCATGGTGTGGCCACCGCTACAGTTTGCGCCCTGATGGGTATAGAGTGTGTAGTTTACATGGGCGAGATCGACATGGCCCGCCAGGCTCCTAATGTATCGCGCATGAAAATGCTGGGCGCTACGGTGAGGCCGGCTTCATCGGGCAGTAAAACGCTTAAGGATGCAACCAACGAGGCCCTGCGCGATTGGATTGGTAACCCTGTTGATACACATTACATTATTGGTTCGGTTGTTGGGCCGTACCCGTACCCGGATATGGTGGCCCGTTTTCAATCGGTTATATCCGAAGAAACAAAAAAACAGTTGCTGGAGCAAACCGGGAATGATCTGCCGCAATATGTAATGGCCTGCGTGGGCGGCGGTAGTAATGCAATGGGGATGTTCTATCATTTTTTAGATGATGAGCAGGTAAAACTCATTGCGGTTGAAGCAGCCGGCAAAGGTGTTGATAGCGGCCACTCAGCAGCTACTACTTTTTTAGGTCATGAAGGTGTGCTGCATGGTAGTCGTACCATATTGATGCAAACACCGGATGGGCAGGTTATTGAGCCGTATTCCATTTCGGCGGGATTGGATTATCCGGGTATTGGTCCGCAGCACGCGCATTTGTATAAAATAAACCGTGCACAATATACCAGCATTACCGATGATGAAGCTTTGCAGGCGGGTTTACTTTGTTCGCAAATGGAGGGCATTATCCCTGCCATTGAAACGGCACATGCCTTGGCACAGTTAGAGAAAATGACATTTAAGGCCGATGATACCGTAGTGATCTGTATATCGGGCAGGGGAGATAAGGATTTGGATACGTATATAAAATATTTTAATTTCTAAAATGGTCTGAACCGGAATTCTCAGAATTAATGAATTTACAGAATTTTAAAACTCGTGTAATTCTACAAATTCGATAAATTCCGGTTCAGACAAATAAACCGCATAATGAACCGCTTAAACCAGCTTTTTACATCAAAAAAGGATAACCTGTTATCCATATACTATACAGCCGGGTATCCTGCTTTAAATACTACGGTAGCTATTGCCGAAGCTTTGGAAAATGCCGGGGCCGATTTCCTGGAAATAGGTTTCCCATACTCGGATCCCGTTGCAGACGGACCTACCATTCAGCACAGTTCTGAACTGGCCCTGGAAAATGGGATGACCCTGAACAAGTTATTTGAGGAGTTAACTGAGCTGAGAAAAAGGGTAACAATCCCTATTTTGCTGATGGGGTATTTTAACCCTATTGTACAATATGGTATCGAGCGTTTTTGTAAAAAGGCTGCGGAGCTGGGTGTTGATGGTGTTATAGTGCCCGATTTGCCCATGTACGAGTACGAAGAGATGTATTCATCCTGCTTTATTGATAATAACCTGAGCAATATATTCCTGGTAACTCCTCAAACATCAGAAGACCGCATCCGCAAGATTGATAACCTGAGCAACAGCTTTATTTACCTGCTGTCGTCATCATCCATAACCGGTGGCGACCTGAAACTGACCAACAGTATTGAAGATTACTATAAACGCATAAAAGCCATGGACCTTAAAAATCCAACCATCATAGGCTTTGGCATTTCGGACAATAATACCTTTAAACAGGCCTGCGCCTATGCAAATGGCGCCATTGTAGGCAGCAAGTTTGTAAAACTTTTAGCCGAAGAAGGGTATATGGAAAAAATTCCTGGGTTTATTAAAGCGATAAGGGGGTAAGTATAGGCAATGACGGATCTTAAGAATGACGTACCTCACCTTACAAGCTGCTTAAAAACGGTTCAACATAAGTCTTATAGCGGATAAACTTATGCTCCTGAAATTTTAATGCGTTTGCCCTGTTCATATCTCCGGTTGCGTTGTGAATCGAAATATTTTGACATAACTTGCCATTGGCTATCGCTTAAATTGCCTGGATAATTTGTCATACTAATTGCGTTTGTGGTTATTCTCAATTAGTATTTATTCAGCCATAAAGCAATGGCCTTTTTATCCACTTCTCAACACATACACTTTTCTTTTATTCATTTTTAAACAGCTTCTAAGAGAATTATAAACAACAAAAAAATAGCGATGAGCCTAAAACACCCATCGCTATTTAAAATTCTCACTACTCACTACTCACTACTCACTACTCACTACTCACTACTCACTACTCGCTACTCACTACTCACTACTCACTAAATTACTCCCCGTAATAAACGTTGTTTTTCAAATTAATATCCGGTAGCTCATGCTCAGGATCAATCACCATCGATTTAATTTTTGAAGTTGATGGATATTTAAACGTCCATACACCGCCGCGTTGCCATACATTTACAGGTAAATGTATGGTTTCGGTTTTTCCGTTGGCCTGGGTGATTTTCAGATCAACGGGCATAGCCATTTTTTCGTTATTGGTGATGGTGATCAGCGCGCCTTTGTCTGCTTTATCATCTACGTATTTAACGTTGGTAATTGCCTGGTCAAGCTTCCAGGTGGTGGTAAACCATGCTTTCCAAAACCAGTTAAGGTCTTCGCCGCTGGCATCGTTCATGGCGCGGAACAGGTCGTAAGGTAATGGGTGTTTAAATGCCCAGTTTTTAATGTACTCATGGAAAGCATAATCAAAACGCTCGGGACCTAATACTACGTTGCGCAGCATATCCATGCCTAAAGCGGTTTTTACGTAATACTGACCATAATCATTCAAGCCAATAGCCTCGGGGGCTGTCATCAAAGGGTCGTTGCTGTGGCGAAACATACCCAAAATACGCTGAGCCATTTTAGTAGTATCGTTATACTCGCCTTTATTGAATTGCTGGCTGGCATATTCATTAATAAAGGTGTTAAAACCTTCATCCATCCACATGTATTTGCGCTCGTTTGATCCTACTATCATCGGGAACCAGTTGTGGCCTATCTCATGTGTCACATCGCCCCAAAGCTGTCCTTTTTTAAGGTTGTTTAAGCAAAATATAGCTCCCGGATATTCCATGCCCAAAGCCACGCCCGATACATTTACTGCAGAATTCCATGGGTATTCAAAATAAGCTTTGGAGTATATCTCCATACTGTTTTTCAGGTACTCGGTTGAGCGGCCCCAGCTATCAGCACCAGCGCTTTCAACCGGGTAGGCCGACATGGCAATACCTTTACGGCCCGATGGGAAATTAACCATTGCAGCATCCCAGATGAATGCATTTGAGGCTCCAAAAGCAACATCACGACTGTTCAGCATTTTATAATGCCAGGTAAGGCAGCCTTTAAACGGACGGGTTGCCGCTTTGCCAACTTCGTTCCGTTTAATCAGCATTACGGTTTTATCGCTGTTTTTAGCTTCGGCCATGCGGGCTAATTGCGCGGGCGATAATACATCCTCCGGGTTTTGCAGATCGCCAGAACCAACTACCACCATATTGGCAGGTGCGGTTATGTAGTAATCAAAATCGCCGTATTCGCAATAAAATTCACCAAGGCCCATATAGGGTAGGGTGTTCCAGCCTTCAACATCGTCATAAACACACATGCGGGGGTACCATTGGGCAATTTCGTAAACATAGCCTTGTTTAAACTTCTTGCGTCCCATACGGTCGGCTCCATAAAACGGAATTGCGAAATCATAATTGATCTTCACGTTTATCTTTTCGCCTTTACCATCCATTGGCGCGTTCAGGCGCAGCTGCATACGAGCGTCAGTTATTACCGGGGTTACTTTATAGGTTTGACCTTTGTAAGTAACCTCAACCGAACCTATGTGATAGCCGCCACGATTAAAGCCGCGCACATCAAAGCGGTCGCCAGTAACCGGGGTAACTGCTGCTCCGCGCGAATCGGGTTTAAATAAGTTTTGATCCAATTGCAGCCACAGGTAGTCTAATTGATCGGGGCTGTTATTGGTATAGGTGATGGTAACCTCACCAGTGATGGTAGTATCCTTGCCCTCGTTAAGACTGGCTTTGATCTGGTAGTCGGCACGGTTTTGCCAGTAGGTTGGCGAAGGTTTGCCACTGTTTGAGCGTGTTCCCTGCCCGGTAACCGGCCAGGTAATGGGGCCGAATGATTCCTGGTGATTATACTTAATGGAGTCGATTTGTGCCGATGCCGGGCCTGCGATAGCAAACAAGCCGCCAACGCATAAAATGTTGATCAGTTTTAAATAGCGCATTTTGTCAGTCAATAATAAAAACCGCAAATAAAGGGAATTAATTTGTGAAGTTGGCAATATGAGCGCTCTGAGGATGCAGATATTTGTGATTAATAGGTTTTTATGGAGTTGTAATGGGAATGTTACGTGAAGGAAATAAACTACGTAGCGATGTGTTAAGAAAACGACGATTCGATTTTCCATCGTTATGGACTATAAATTTCATTTTAGATACTGAAGCAGGAAGGCCATCGGTTTATAAATATTTGCTGCCGTAATTGTCCTTGATTATTTTTTAAGTATTTAAGGAAAGTCTTCCCCTTTGGAGAGGATTTAGGTGAGGCTATGTAAAACTTTTCCAATAAATCCAACTTTACCTTACAGGTACAATTATATTCGCACATTGCATTTATAACGCAATACATCATCAGTTATGAACAGTCTCGCAAATTCTACATCGCCCTATTTGTTGCAGCATGCCAATAATCCTGTAAACTGGTTCCCCTGGGGTAAGGAGGCACTGGATAAGGCCAAAGCCGAAAACAAGCTGATATTGGTAAGCATCGGTTACTCGGCCTGCCATTGGTGCCATGTAATGGAGCATGAAAGCTTTGAAGATGAAGCCGTGGCCACGGTAATGAACGAATTTTTTGTTTGCATTAAGGTAGACAGGGAAGAGCGTCCAGACGTAGACCAGATTTATATGAGTGCCGTACAACTGATGAGCGGCAGGGGTGGCTGGCCGTTAAACTGTATTTGCCTGCCCGATCAAAGACCCATTTATGGGGGTACCTATTTTCGCAAAAACGATTGGACATCGCTATTGTTTAACCTGGCCGATTTCTTCAAGCAAAAACCCGAAGAAGCCGAGGAATATGCCGTACGATTGACTGAGGGCATCCAGAAATATGAATCGATACAGTTTATAGCCGAACAGCCCGACTATACCAAAGAAGATTTAAAGCTGATAGCCGATAACTGGAAACGTTATTTTGATAAACAGGAAGGTGGTACCGGCAATGCGCCCAAATTCCCGATGCCTAATAACTGGCAACTGCTGATGCGTTATGCACACCTGGTGCATGACGAGGAGATTGCCAAACAGGTAAAACTCACATTGCATAAAATGGCTTATGGAGGTATTTATGACCATGTGGGTGGCGGTTTTGCCCGTTACTCGGTTGATGGCAGGTGGCACGTACCGCACTTTGAAAAAATGTTGTATGATAATGCCCAGCTCATTAGCCTGTATGCAGAAGCCTACACCTGGCAGCCGGATGAACTTTACGCGCAGGTGGTTGACGAGATCATTCATTTTGCTACCAAAGAGCTTACTTCACCCGATTTTGGCTTTTACTCGGCACTTGATGCTGATAGCGAAGGAGTAGAAGGCAAGTTCTACATCTTTACTAAAACAGAGATAGAAGAGATCCTGGGCGATGATGCCGACCTGTTTTGTATTTACTATCATATCACCGAAGACGGCAACTGGGAAGAGGAACAGTCCAATGTGCTTTTTCGCAAAGAAACTGATAAGCAATTGGCCGAAAAATTAGGCTTAGGTGTTGATGATCTGTTATCACAAGTAAAAGCATCCCGAAAAAAAGTTTTTGAGGTCCGCAGGCACCGCATCAGGCCCGGCCTTGATAACAAGATATTAGCATCTTGGAACGGTTTGATGCTGAAAGGATTGTGCGATGCTTACCGCGCGTTGGATAAACCTGGGTACCTGGAGCTTGCTTTAAAGAACGCTGATTTTATTGTAAATAATCTTTTAGGTCAAAATGGCAGGCTATCACGGATTTACGGCAGCACTACGGTGAATGGTGTCCCGGTGGCATTTTTAGATGATTATGCCAATATCATTGACGGCTTAATTGCCCTGTACGAGGTTACTTTCAACGAAGACTGGCTGCAGCATGCAAAAGCCCTTGCAGATATAGCTATTGCCCATTATTACGATGAGCAGAACGGTATTTTCTTTTATACAGCAGATGATGATGAGCAGCTGATAGCCCGCAAATCTGAGATTATGGATGGTGTTACACCGGCCAGTAATTCGGTAATGGCACGCAACCTTAAAAAATTAGGCCTGCTTTTTGATAACGAAAACTATGCAGCGGTTTCGGCGCAGCTGTTACGCAACATAATGCCACAGCTGGCAAAATATGGTACGGCTTATTCAAACTGGACTATGTTATTGCTTGATGAAGTGTTTGGTATATATGAAGTTGCGGTAACTGGCCCCGAAGCTGAACCTGTAAGAAAGGAACTTGAAAATAATTACATCCCAAATAAAATAATCTTGGGCGGTACAAAAGGAAGTTTACCTTTGTTACAGGATAAGTTTGGTAAATCAACACAAATATTTGTTTGTAAAGATAAAACCTGCGGATTACCTGCTAATAACACGGCCGAGGCATTAAAACAAATGCAAGCCTGATTGCTTATTTATAAAAATACTTTACAATGAAGATTGAACCACAACACGTAGTGTCATTAACTTACGATTTGTATGTTGACCAGGATGGTACCGAAACCTTAACGGAAAGTGCCACAGAAGAACAACCTTTAACCTTTTTGTTTGGTGCCGGCCAGATGCTGCCCAAATTTGAAGAAAATTTAAGCACCCTATCAACCGGAGATGCTTATGAATTTCGCTTGTCGGCCGAAGATGCTTATGGCGAATATGATGAAGAAGCAGTAGCCAACCTGCCTAAGGAAATGTTCCAGGGAACTGAAGTTCCTGAAATTGGCAGCATTTTACCTTTACAGGATAACAATGGCAACCGTTTCCAGGCCCAGGTAGTATCTGTTGCCGAAGATGCGGTGATAGTTGACCTTAACCACCCTATGGCCGGCCAGGAACTTCACTTTAAAGGCAGTATCCTTAACGTACGCCCCGCCACACCAGAAGAATTATCACACGGCCACGCGCATGGTCCGGATGGTCACCACGCTCACTAATAGCCCCCTCTAAATCTCCCCCTGAAGGGGGAGACCTTTTAATATTTTAGCCCGTTATGTGAATAGCGGGTTTTTTTATGTCCTGTTCCGAGATGAAATATTGAGGCTGTTTATTTAAACTATGAATTGAGTAAAGTTCCTTTTGGTTTTCAAATATTTTGGCATAACTTGCTGAAAATTAAACCTAAAATGAAATACCTATCCTTAATTGCACTGGCTATTTTATTTAGCGCGTGCAGCAGTCCCGATAAGCCCACTGCAGTAAAATTATACTCCATTGAGCAATTGTATAACAATAAAGCGATAAATGGGGCCGGTTTTAATGCCGACGAAACGAAGGTGCTGGTTGATGATAACAGCACAGGGATATTTAATGTATACGCCATAAATATTGCCGATACCGCCTCAAAACCACTTACGCACTCTGTGAAAGATTCATACTTTTCAATAGGGTATGTACCGGGTACCAATAACTTTTTATACAGTGCAGATCAGGGAGGTAACGAAAATAGCCACATCTACCTGCAAAAGGCCGATGGATCAGCGGTGAAAGATCTTACACCCTGGCTCAATACCGCGAATGGTACCAATGGATGGAGTGCCGATAAAAAGTTCCTGTACATTGTCAGCAATAAACGCGATCCTAAATTCAACGACATTTACAAACTCGATGTAAATACCTGGAAGGACGAACTCCTTTATCAAAACGACGGCGGGTATTCGCCCGGCCCGGTTTCAAAGTCGGAGCGGTACGTCGCCCTTACCAAGTCTATCACTACCGATAAAAATGAGCTTTATATTTACGACAGGACAACAAAAGCAGTCAAAAAAATAAGCAACGATAATGAAGCTACCTGGTATCCGGCCGCGTTTACCAAAGGCGATTCGAGTCTTTACTACATTACCAACGATGGCAACGAGTTTAGTTACCTGGTAAAATACAACCTGAATTCAGGAGCAAGGTTAAAAGTTTATTCAACCAACTGGGATGTGGTTGGGATGGAACTTAGCGACCTGGGGAAATATTATACCGTGTATGTAAATGCAGACGGCAAAACTAAAGTGTTGTTGTTTGATAATAATACCGGCAAACAACTGGATTTTCCGGAAGTGAAGGATGGGGAAGTAAAATCGGCGACGTTTTCACTCAGCGAAAAAAATATGATGCTTACAGTAGGAAGCAGCGTTAGTCCCAACAATCTCTATGTTTATAATTTCGAGAAAAAGGAATTAAAGCCAATTACACGTACGCTTAACCCGGCAGTAAGTACTGATGACCTGATATCGGCCGAAGTGGTGCACTTTAAATCTTTTGATGGATTGGAGATCCCTGCCATTTACTACAAACCCAAAAATGCAACCAAAAATCACCCGGTACCTGCTATACTTTTAATACATGGTGGTCCGGGCGGGCAAAGTAATACCGGCTTTAGCAATCAAGTTCAGTTCCTGGTAAATCATGGCTATGCTGTACTGGCGGTAAATAACCGGGGCAGTAGCGGTTATGGCAAAACCTTTTATAAGCTTGATAACAAAGACCACAGCAATGGCGACCTGAAAGATTGCATCTGGGGCAAAAAATGGCTACAGCAACAGGCCTATATTGATACTGCAAAAATTGGCATTATGGGCGGCAGCTATGGCGGGTGCATGGTATTGGCTGCACTGGCCTTTCACCCCAATGAGTTTAAAGTGGGTGTCGACCTGTTTGGTGTGGCCAATTGGATGCGTACGCTAAAAAGTATCCCCCCTTATTGGGAAGCCGAGCGTAAGGCCTTATATAATGAGTTAGGCGATCCATACAGTGCCGATAGTGTACACCTTAAAAAGATCTCGCCGCTGTTCCATTACCAAACCATCAATAAGCCACTAATTGTTTTTCAGGGGATGAATGATGTACGGGTATTGCCTATAGAAAGTAAAGAAATTGTAGATGGCGTTAAAAAGAACGGCGTGCCGGTTGAGTATATTACCTATCCCAATGAAGGCCATGGTTTCCAGAAAAAAGAAAACCTGGTAACTACTGCCAATAAAATACTTGCGTTTTTGGATAAGTATTTGATGGAGAAGAAGTAAGAGAAAAACGTATCGCTAAAATAAAAAAGGTTTCATACTGAGACCTTTTTTATTTTAGCATATTTATTTGGTTTCAAAACGTTCCGGATCTCTTTTGGTATGAAAAATTGATGTGATAAATATAGTGGATAGTTGCTCATCATACCAGTAAACAATGATGTATGGAAATTTTCTTACCGGTACAAAACGTAGATCTGATTGATACCTTTTTGCATAGAGTTTAGGATTCAGATCAATAGAATGAATGATAATTTTAATTTCTCTTCTAAAATTTGCCGAAAGGCCTCTTTGCTGTTTTTCGTACCATTCGCAAGCATCAATCAACTCAAGTTCGGCACGTTTTAGAAGTTTAATTGTAGGCACGGTTCAGATCTTCTTCTATGTCTGTCCAGTTTCGGGCAGTGGTTTTTCCATCCAAAAAGTCCTGCCTGGTTTGCAGCAGATCCTTCATTTCATCTTCAGAAAAGGTGTGATCATTATCTGAATCAATATGATAGCTTAAACCAAACCTGTTTAGTATCTCTTGCAAAACAGGCAGATCTTTTTCGTTTTGAATATTTACTGTAAGCGTGGTCATAAACAAATTTACTAAAGATAAATTTCAAAATGTTGGAATTTGAAATATTTATTGATTCATTATCAAAATAAAAACGGCCTTTCTCTACAAAAGAAAAGCCGTTTAATATGTTGATTAGCCCCTACAAGGAGTTGGGTATTAGAAACTATTTCTTACGCTATTGCTGAAAGTTTTGGTTGTCCAATATCCGCTATCCAATATACGGCGTACCGTCATTAAAGGGTAATCGGGGTCGCGCTTATCAGCCAGTTGGAAAGCTATTTTAAAGCCTTTTTTCTGGATCTCGGGTAAAACCGGTTTTTTCCATATCCCAAAAGGATAGGCAAAATATTCTATTTTTTTACCGGTAATTTCTTCAAGTTTTTTGGTCGGCTTATCTATTTGGGTAACCCAGTCGTCAACAGGTCTGGTAGTTATTTTGCCGTTTTTTCCGATGATCTTCAGTTCAGAATTATGCGAGTATTTGTCAACCCTGTGATGGTCCCAGGTATGGCTTGCAATTACATTGCCCTCGTCAGATAGTTTTTTAACCATATCAGGTGTCATGTAATGCGGGCGGCCTAATGATACCGTCATCACAAAATAAACAGCTTTAAAACCGTATTTTTTTAACGTAGGGTTAGCTATTGTGAACTGATCAAGATCTGTATCATCAAAAGTAAGCATAATAGGCTTTTTGGGCAGGGGAGCCCCGGTTGTGAGATAAGCATATAGCTGATCGGGCAGTATAGTATGGTACCCACTATCGGCCAGCATTTTAATATGTTCTTTAAAGGCGGCTATCTGTACAATATAGTCTTTGGCATTTTTTGAATCAGTAGGTTTCCAATCGCGTATTTGGTGGTAACAAACAACAGGTACCTGTTTGCGGGCCATAATGGCGGCTTTATCCGCCGGTTTGCCAGCGACTGTTGCTGCTGCGGCAGTACCTGTAGCAGGTGTTCCTGCTGTTTTATCGGTAGGTTTACTCTGGCAAGACATTGTGCCCAAAGCACATACTGCTAACCATACAAAAGCTTGTTTAATCATAGTAAAATGATATTTTTTTAATTAATTCAACAACGGCGAAATTAGGATATAATATATGGAAGGTGATAATTATTTTGTTTTTTTTAATAGAGGCAAAATATTGGAATCAAAGGGCAACAGTGAAATATTACATAGAGGGCGAAGGGGCTCATTGCTCATTTTGTCTCTTGAGTTAATATCTTGCTCTTTTACAAAATTATCCGCTTACCATCCCTGATCGATCTTTTGGCAGCATCCAGTATCTGCATCACAATCATATTATATCTTAATGAGGAACGGTCATTACGGGATTTGATGGGGTTTTTAAGCGCTGCTGTAAAATAGGGCACCGGTGCATCGGCCGGCGAAGGCAATGCCGGGGCCTTAAAGCTGCGAACGTCATTATTGATCCTTACTTCAAGGCTGTCTTTATCAAAGGTGTGGATATATCCTTTAGCGCCAAATACTTCCATATCTTTTATGCTGAAAGGCCAGTTCCAGGAGGCTTCTATCAGTCCTGTGGCATTCGGATATTCCACAATAATGGTGGCATCATCTTCTACTTTAGGATATACTGATGGCTTGTAGTGTTTGGCTACCGCGGTAACCGCTATAGGCCTTTGTCCCTGCATTAGCCAGGTCATCATATCGGCGCCGTAACAACCAAAATCGTTAAGTGCACCCGCGCCGTTAAGCAAAGGATCTGTAAGCCAGCTTAAAAAATCTTCGCTGCAGCCAATTTCCCGCGGTCCCTGGTGTCCGTCATGAAACACCATTTTGCGGATCATGCCCACACTGTCGGTTTTGATAGTATTATAAGCGCTTTGTACCGATGGATACCAGGTAGTTTCATAATTGGTAAGCAGGTTGATATAGTACTTGAGTGCCAAAAACTCCATACGTTTAGCCTGTTCAAGCGTGGCGGCCAAAGGTTTTTCAACCATTACCGAAATACCCATAGGGGCACAGGTTTCCACAATATCAACATGTTTGGCAACAGCGTTGTAACCCAGTACAATAACTGGTTTACGGGCCACACACATGGTTTTCAGGTCTTCAAAAAATAAGGAATCGGGTACGCCGTATATTTTGCCAAACTTTGCCCACAGTTTTTTATCGGGTTCGGCAATGCCTACAATGTTTACATTACCATTGCGGTATTCGTTTAATATCAGGTGGATATGATCGTGGTTTAACCCGGCGATGCCCACTTTTGGCCCGGTGGCTATTTTTCTCACCGGGACGGTATCCTTTTTTATTATAACGGTGTCCTTTCTGAGCTTTTTTGCGGTGTCTGCCGGTAATGCCTCTGGTTTGGTTGGCGCCATTGGCGAAGTGGGGGTAGGTATTGTTGTTTGAGCCTTAGTTATTGCCGCGAAACTTATAAAAGCCAGCACGAAGAATAATTTAAGACCTTGTTTTAGTTTTGTTTTCATGGTAGTATAGTAGATAGCTGATGTAATATTGGTTTGATTAAAATAAGGAAGGATTGCCTCCCAGTTTTATTTTCCCCAAATGTTTATAAGCACTCTCGGTTGCCTCCCGGCCACGGGCGGTACGCATTAAAAAGCCCTCTTGTATTAAAAACGGTTCATATACCTCTTCAATTGTGCCCTCATCTTCGCCCACGGCAGTAGCAATGGTTTTTAGGCCTACCGGACCACCTTTGAATTTGTCGATAATGGTGGTCAATATCTTATTGTCCATTTCATCAAGTCCGTGCTCATCAACATTAAGGGCGTTAAGTGCATATTTGGCAATGGCGGTATCAATATTGCCATCGCCTTTTATCTGGGCAAAATCCCGGGTACGGCGTAACAAGGCATTGGCAATACGTGGGGTACCACGGCTACGACGGGCAATTTCATAAGCACCCTCATCTGTTATTGGGGTTTTAAGTATAGATGACGACCGCAGCACAATGGTAGTAAGCAGTTTGGCATCATAATACTCCAAACGGGCATTAATGCCAAACCTGGCTCTCAGCGGGGCTGTAAGCAGGCCCGAGCGGGTGGTAGCGCCAACCAATGTAAATGGGTTAAGCGAGATTTGTACCGAACGGGCGTTGGGGCCGCTCTCCAGCATAATATCTATCTTAAAGTCTTCCATGGCCGAATACAGGTATTCCTCCACCAGTGGACTTAAACGGTGAATCTCGTCAATAAAAAGGATATCGCCCGTTTCCAGGTTGGTAAGCAGGCCTGCAAGGTCACCGGGTTTATCCAATACGGGGCCCGATGTTATCTTGATGCCCACACTCATTTCGTTGGCTATAATGTAAGATAGGGTGGTTTTACCCAAGCCGGGAGGGCCATGCAGCAGTACATGGTCAAGCGCTTCGCCACGCTGGCGGGCAGCCTGTACAAATATTTTTAAGTTGGCCAATATTTTATGCTGACCGGTAAAATCTTCAAACTGCTGCGGACGTAAAACTTTTTCAATATCACGTTCGGCATTACTGAGACGTTCCGGCGCCGGATCAAGATGCTCATTCATTACCAACGAAATTAGTTTTTTTAATTAGATTTGAGATGTGAGATTTGAGATATGAGACAGATTTTTTACATTTCATCTCAAATCTAATATCTCACATCTCATATCTATCCTTCGGGATACTTTCTGAAAATACTATTAATCTTCATCTGGATCACTCCAAAAAATGCTTCCTTGAAAATTCCGGTTGACATTTTGGAGGTACCCGCCGTGCGGTCGGTAAATATAATAGGGACCTCTGTTAACTTAAAGCCATGTTTAATAGTAGTGTACTTCATTTCAATCTGGAAGGCATAACCTACAAATTTTATCTTATCCAGGTTTATGGTTTCCAGTACTTTACGCTTATAGCACATAAAACCAGCTGTAGAATCGGCCACGTCAATCCCTGTAATAAACCGTACATATACCGATGCAAAATAGCTCATCAGTACCCGGCTCATAGGCCAGTTAACCACATTTACGCCACTGCTATAGCGCGAGCCTATTGTTGCGTCGGCGCCGTCAATGCAGGCCTGTCTTAATCTTAACAGGTCATCCGGATTGTGTGAAAAATCGCAATCCATTTCAAAAATATAGTCATAATGATGTTCAATGGACCATTCAAAACCACGGATGTAGGCTGTTCCCAGGCCCTGTTTACCGGCCCGCTCTATTAAAAAAAGCTGCTCAGGATAAACATTCATCAGGTTTTTAACAATGACATTGGTGCCATCCGGCGACCCGTCATCAATAATAAGTAAATGAAAATCATGCGGAAGGGAAAATACTTTACGGATCATCCGTTCTATATTTTCCTTTTCGTTATAGGTAGGTATAATAACAATACTGTCTGGCACGTATTAATTTTGATGTTTAATGAAATAAAACACAAAACAACGATTTTTATTATACAATTGGGTTATCCGGATGAATTGGAACTACTTTATTATCCTGAATATCTAATCCCTTAGCTAATACATCATCTACCAGGTAAGCCTTTTCTCTTAATCTTGGACTAACAAAAAGGAAGATCACAAAAAATCCAAGACAAATACCTACAAAAAGCCAAAAGAATGATGCACCTGTATACCGTGCAAAATAACCATGGTTGGCAATGCTGTTGTTTACCACCGTATTAAAAAATGAACCCACTGAATACGTGAAATACCAGATAGCTGTCATGGTGCTTTTCATAGATACGGGTGATTGGGTGTAAGCATATTCTAACCCAACAAGTGAAACCAATACTTCGCCTGCTGATAATATTACATAGGCCAGTATTTGCCACCAAACAGATGGGTGCAGGCCTTTATCAACTTTTTCTTGTAGCAGAGCGATGATAACGAAACTAAATGCTGTAACCAATAGCCCAAAACCTATTTTACGGAGCGGGGTTAATTTTAATCCAAGCTTTTCGGCCAAAGGGTATAAAAGGAAATTGAAAAGAGGGATCATCACCAGCAAAAACACAGCATTAACGGTTTGTATTTGTGATGGTAAAATATGCCAGCCAAAAACGCCCAGGCTCAGGTTAAGCTGTGTTGATTGCAGTACCCACTCGGCACTGTTCATATCCCATAGCGACCAAAATATAGGAATAAAAGCGAACACCGCCATTATGCGCCAAACTGCTTTGATGCCATCTACTTTTTCAAAACCATATTTATCTTCGGCATAAGCCCAGGCGGCTTTGCCCGCTTCTTTTTTCCTAAAGCTCCATAGCATCGCATAAAAGCTTACCGATACAAAATTTGCTTTATTGATGCCTTTTGCTGGTAGTTTTACATAGCTTTTACTGCCCGAGAAGAAGATTACAGTAGCAAGCGCCATTAATATACCCGGTACGCCAAACGCCCATGATGCGCCAAATTTATCGTAAATTAAAGGGATCAGGAATAAGCTAACCATGGAGCCCGCATTGATACTGAAATAAAACCAGCTGTAAATAGTGCTCATGAGGTGCTGGTTACTATGATCAAACTGATCGCCAACGTTGGCAGATACACATGATTTTATAGCACCTGCCGAGAAGGCTATAATAATTAAGCCGGTTTGGAAGCCGGCCAGGCTGGTATCAAACATTGATAACAGGAAATGGCCTATGGTGTAAATAAGCGAACCTATCAGGATAACCCGGTATTTGCCAAAAAACCAGTCGGCCAGGATAGCACCAAGCAGAGGGGTAGCATACACCAGGGTTGAAAACATGTGATTGATGCTATTTGAATGTGCATTTGCTTCAACAGAGTTTTCATGACTGAAAAACTGGTGAACCAAAAAAACAGCGAGGATGCTCCGCATTCCGTAAAAGCTAAAACGTTCTGCAAACTCATTGCCTATAATGAACGGTACTGCTCTTGGAATTTTACCTATTGACCTGGACTGTGCTGCTGTTTTTTCCTGCATTAGTTATGAATATAAAATTTGGGCCTAAATTAGTATAAATCTTTTAAATCAGAATTTAATACCGAAAGTGTTACAAATTATGTATGAATTGTTTTGATTATTAAACGCTAACGTAGGTTTAATTCTAAAATTAATGTGATGTTGGAACAAGTTTCTTGTCTTTCAAAGCTTGTTTTTTAGGGTCGATGTATTCCTTATCGGGGGTATTGCTGGCATTATCATGAACATTGCGCATATCCAGCTGCTCAACATAAACCCAACGGCCGTTCTTTAATTTATAACCGTCATAAGTAAGGTCGGGGCCAAAAGTTTCAGGCTTATCTTTTTGCTTGGCATCAGGGGGAGCCAGGTGATCAAATATGATAAGATTTTGCTCCGGCACATACCTTAACAGCATGGAGGCTTGTCGGGCGTATTCAAATATCACTCTTTTACGGCTTTTGCCATTGCCGTCAAAAACCGGCATGCCAAATACAGGCCCGGCATCATTAAATGATAGTACATCAATAACCCTTTTGTTTGATTTTACAGTATTACCTTTCCAGCCTATTAAAACATAATACGTTTTTTGAGCATAAACCGGTATTATTTTATAATACTGTGCCCCATACCATTTATGACTGTCGGTAACAGAGTCTTCGGGGTTTTTTAGCAGTGGTGAATAATCCTCAAGGGGATACATTTTTAAAAACCCACCGGTATTCATTTGCACAGTACCATAAAAGCGGTAACTGCCATCCTGGTTCATGATA
Source organism: Mucilaginibacter sp. P5_A4 (assembly GCF_056400605.1). Lineage (NCBI taxonomy): Bacteria > Pseudomonadati > Bacteroidota > Sphingobacteriia > Sphingobacteriales > Sphingobacteriaceae > Mucilaginibacter > Mucilaginibacter sp. P5_A4. The sequence continues at coordinate 103,124 of NZ_JBFUKX010000014.1, forward strand.
GACCAGCTTAAGATCCGGAAACGATTGTCGGGCGAGTTAATGATGCTGATAGCTTTTAACGAATCAAAATGGTAAAGGAAGGAATTGGGTATTTTTAAAGCACTCACCATTGTTTTAATAAACTTGTAATTGGCGTTTTTACGTTCCAGATCGTTTTCATTGTTAATGAAAGTTTTACCCAGGGTTTTAAGTGTATCCTCGTAAAGCTTTAACTGTTTAATGCGTGCGCTCTCATCTGAGTGCTGAGCATAGGTATGTAAACAAAGCAGGAGGGATAGGAGGGATACAAAAAGCTTTTTTATCACTTGTTGGTAGTGGTTTTAGTTATAAAAGTAATAATTTATTGTTAATGCATATAGGCTGTACATTATTGCGAGAAGCAATAACGTACAGCCTAAGTTTATCACTAACGTAAATTTTCGACAACCATTGCGCTGGCTCCGCCTCCGCCGTTACAAATTCCGGCTGCGCCAAATTTGCCCTGGTTTTGCTGTAACACATGTACTAAGGTTACAATGATACGTGCCCCCGAAGCACCTAATGGATGCCCCAATGCTACAGCGCCGCCATTAACATTCACTTTTGCCGGATCGAGCTTTAAAAGCTGGTTATTGGCGATTGCCACTACCGAGAAAGCCTCGTTGATCTCGAAGAAATCAATTTGGTCTGCTGATAAACCAGCCCTGTGCAGGGCCAGCGGAATTGCTTTTGATGGCGCTGTGGTAAACCACTCGGGCGCCTGTTGTGCATCGGCATACGATACAATGCGGGCCAGGGGAGTAATGCCCAACTCATCAGCTTTTTCACGGGTCATTAATACCAAAGCCGCTGCTCCATCATTTAAGGTTGATGCATTGGCTGCGGTTACCGTACCATCTTTTTTAAATACAGGTTTTAAAGTAGGGATCTTATCAAATTTAACCGTATTGGGCTCCTCATCATCAGCAAATAAGTTGACGTCGCCTTTTTTGTCTTTAAGTTCAACAGGGGTAATCTCATTCCTGAACTTACCGTTGGCCTGGGCTTTTTGTGCCCGGTTATATGATTCTATGGCGAAGGCATCCTGCTCTTCCCGGCTTATGTTGCAATCCACGGCGCAAAGCTCGGCGGCAGAGCCCATGTGGTAATCGTTATAAACATCCCATAAGCCATCTTTCACTAATCCGTCGATGATCTGTCCGTTCCCTAATCTGTAACCGTTACGGGCTTTATCAAGGTAGTAGGGAACATTGCTCATGCTTTCCATCCCGCCGGCAACCACGATATCGTTTTGACCAAGGGCGATACTTTGGGCAGCCAGCATAATAGCTTTCATGCCCGATGCGCAAACCTTATTAACAGTTGTAGCAGGTAAGTAAGGTAAACCAGCAAATATGGCTGCCTGTGTAGCCGGTGCCTGCCCTAAATTGGCCGACATTACGTTACCCATATAAACTTCCTGGATTTGACCGGGTTTTAAGCCCGCCTTTTCAACAGCCGATTTGATAACCTGCGCACCGAGCTGTGCGGCGCTTATTGCGGCTAAGCTGCCTCCGAAACTGCCTATTGGTGTGCGGGTAGCGGCTACTATTACTACTTCTTTCATGTGTCCCTCATTAAATTGGTGAGGCAAATTTAGTTATTTTGAAGAGAGTAAAAAGCTATGCGTGCATAATAATTAGTCCATGGTCAATAGTTTATAGACCATGGATAATGGTAAGCATGGATTATTTTTATCAACGATGGACTTTGGTCCATCAACTTGGCCCATGGTCCATCGTTCATAGACGATGGTAAGCACGGGGTATTTTTTGGCTATGGACTATGATCCATCGACTATGGACAACAAATCATTCTGTTCCTTTTTTCTTCTTCGCACTTTTTTTACGTGTAAGCAAAGCCTGCTGCATCAGGTATTCTATTTGCCCGTTGGTGCTCCTGAATTCTTCGGCGGCCCAGGCTTCCAGTTCCTTTAATACATCAGGATTAATGCGTAATACAAATGCTTTTTTCTCAGCCATATCAACTCCCCGCCGCAGCTGCGGCCTGTGCCTGTTTTATTAAAATTAAATTTACCCCCAGCAAGGCAAGTAAGGGCAGGTCGGGTATGCTTTTCAACTTGTCCAGGTTAACCGATATCTCAAATGGTTTTTTAAAGCCCCACATTAGGGTTTTTACATCCAGTATATCGCCGTATTGGTCGCTGGTTAAACTAAAAGTGCGGGTAAATATTTTTTTGTTTAGGTACATTGCTTCAAAGCCATTATTCATGCTCAGTTTTACCTTGCGCGATAATATTTCGGGAGTAACAATGCCTATTTCCATACCATCATGGTCATGGATCAATAACGACCGGTTAAAAATTCCCTTGCGTTTAATGATCCATTTTTTTTGTGCCGTCTCCAGTATCGTAGTGGTTTTCCATAAATTGGCATAGCTTAGTTTGCCATAGCTAAACTGACCATCGGTCAACTCAAAGCCGGGCCGGAAAAATCCATTCCTTGTGATGGAGAGCTCGCTGGTGCGCAGCTGATCAAAGCTTCTAAACTGGTTCATACTATTAATGATATAAAGTGCCTGTATTTACAACCGGACTAACACTTCTGTCGCCGCATAGTACTACCAATAGGTTGCTCACCATGGCAGCTTTACGTTCTTCATCAAGCTCTACTATATTTTTTTCGGATAGTTTGTTCAGTGCCATTTCAACCATACCTACGGCGCCTTCAACTATCAGCCTGCGGGCAGCAATAATGGCCGATGCCTGTTGTACCTGCAGCATGGAGTGTGCAATCTCCGGCGCATAAGCCAGGTGCGAGATTCTTGCCTCCAAAACCTCGATACCGGCACGGTCGAGCCTTTCATTAAGTTCCTTCTCCAATAAAAGACTTACATGCTCAGCACCCCCGCGCAGGGTGATTGTAGCTGTTTCATCCTCCAGGTTATCATAAGGGAATGAGTTGGCCAGGTGCCTAACAGCTGCTTCGCTTTGTATGTTCACGTACTGTATGTAATTTTCAACCGCAAAAACCGCGCTGGCGGTATCTTTTATCTGCCATACAATTACAGCTGCAATTTCAATTGGGTTACCAATACTGTCGTTCACCTTTAGTTGCTGGCCGTTAAGATTAAATGCCCTTAATGAAACTTTTCTTTTTACAGTGAAAGGGTTCACCCAAAAAAATCCGTCTTTTTTTACCGTACCTACATATTTACCAAAAAGCGTAAGCACTTTTGATTCATTTGGGTTTACAATAACCAAACCGGGTAGTATAAAAACAAGGCTCAGTATGCCTAATATGGAGCCTATCGGTTCTTCGCCAATAAATAAGCAAACAGCGGCTACTGCCAGTACAACAAACAGCAAGGCAAAAGCCATAAAGCCAGAGGGCGGGTTGATGATTTTTTCGGAATCCATGATGATTTAAATTGATTTTAAAATGATATCACAAAGATATCATAATTGATTTGATAAAAGCAAGAAAAAGTCCATATAACAGAAACTTATATTAATTTTGAGCGGTTAATTAAACAAATGGCAAAGCTATCCACCTCGCGGCAAAAGGCCTTAATGCGTAAATACGCCCGTAATGTTAAGTTTTTGATGATGCTGGTCAGCATCAGCCTTATCGTTTTCTTTTTGCCCAAGCAGGCAAAATTTAGCTATGAGTACGAAAAAGGGCGTATATGGAACCAGAAGGACCTGGTATCACCCTATAATTTTGCTATATTAAAAACCGCGCAGGAAATTGATAACGAAAAGAAAACTGCTTACGAAAGTATCACTCCTGTATACCAGCTTGATGCAGCCACTGAAGGTCAGCAGATAGAGGGTTTTAAAAGCGACCTTGAAATAAAATGGCATAATGCCGGCATCAATGATCGCTTTAAATCAAAATATACAGAGGTTGGTGTCGCTCTATTAAAAGAAGTGTACGATACCGGTATTTTAAAACTGAACGATAAATACCTGCAGCACGCCAATAATTATCCGGTTACTATTTTAAACAAAAATGTAGCCACCGATAAAAATACCAATGCGCTGTTCACCAAAGAAAAAGCTTTAACGTATTGTGATAAAATACTAAACAAACGTACCGATATAGATAAGGCTTTTATGCTTGATTTGCTGCAGAACAGGATCCAGAGCAATTTAAACTATGACGATAACCTTACCCTACGCCTTGAAAAAGAGGTTTACGATGGGCTTTCCATAACCCGTGGCATGGTACAAAAGGGAGATGTAATAGTTTATAAAGGATCGGTTATTAATGATGATGTTTACCAGAAATTAGAATCGTATAAAAAGGCTTTTGAAAACAATGCCCGGGTAAACGGTAACCATACACTGGTATTACTGGGGCAGTTTTTCCTGGTATCTATAGCCATATCGCTGCTAATGATATTCCTATACCTTTTCCGTAAGGATATTTATGCCGATAACCGACTGGTGGGTTTAATATTGCTGGTTATTACGGCTATGCTGGCAACTTTATCGGCAGCCATAAAGCTGCAGTTTCCGGCAAACCTGTATTATATCCCTTATTGTATTGTGCCAATTATCATCCGTATTTTGTTTGATACACGTTTGGCGCTTAATATTCACTTGCTGGTGGTACTAATAGCCGGCTTTTTTGTTCCCAACAGCTTTGAGTTTGCTTATTACGAGATCACGGCCGGGATGGTGTCTATTTACAGTATTAAAAACCTTATCCGCCGCGAGCAGTTCCTGATCTCGGCTGCCATTATCATCTTTACCTATTTTGCAGCTTTCCTGGGCATCACTTTTATCAGGGAGGGAACATTTTGGGATATCGATTGGATGGATTTTCTGCCTTTTGTGGTGAGCGTGCTGCTTACTCTGCTGGCCTACCCGATGATCTACATATTCGAGAAGATCTTTGCACTTACATCAGATATTACGCTCATTGAGCTTACCAATACCAATGCGCCATTATTGCGCGAACTGGCCTTCACGGCTCCCGGCACTTTCCAGCACTCGTTGCAGGTGGCAAATTTGGCCGAGAATGCTATTTACACCATTGGTGGGAATGCTTTACTGGTTAGGGCAGGAGCATTGTATCATGATATTGGTAAAATGGAAAATCCACTGTTTTTTATTGAAAACCAAAGTTCGGGCTTTAACCCACATGATAAGCTGCCATATGAAGAGAGCGCACAGGTGATCATCAGGCATGTTAGTAAGGGGATTGAAATGGCACGCAAAGCCAACCTGCCCGAAGTTATTATTGATTTTATCCGTACCCACCATGGCAATACCCGGGTTGACTATTTTTATCAGTCGTCGTTGAAGAATTTTCCCGAGAAATTCATCAATGAAAACATTTTTAGGTACCCCGGACCGATCCCTTTTTCAAAAGAAGCAGGTGTTTTGATGCTTGCCGACTCGGTTGAAGCAGCCTCGCGCTCATTAAAAGAGCCAGATGAAGAATCAATAAGTGTTTTGGTTGATAGGATAGTAAAATACAAATTAGATCAGAACCAGTTGAAAGACAGTAATATAACTTTGAAAGATATTGAAACTATTAAAACTATTTTTAAGCGGATGCTGATGAGTATCTACCATGTGCGAATAGATTATTAGAAATCGAACTTTTTTTTTGACGGGAATATTGAATTGCTATATTTGCAATCCCGAAAAAAGGGAATCTATTTAAAAAAAACACTCGGTGAGGTGCCTGAGAGGCCGAAAGGATCAGTTTGCTAAACTGACGTACGGGAAACTGTACCGAGGGTTCGAATCCCTCCCTCACCGCTGATAGAATAGTCAAAAAACACCAAAAGCCTGTAAATTATATATTTACAGGCTTTTTTGTTGCCATGAGTTAACCAAAACATACACGAATTCGCAAAGAAAATGAGCGACATCCATGGCGTCTTTTTTAGTCGAAAAAAAGACGCCACGTAAACGGTGTAATTAACTGATTTACAAGATGTTAAATCATTAAACATCTTGACTTTTTACCGCTGCATTTCGATATTTATTCACTTAAAAATCTATCGTCATGTTAGAAAAAAGTTTAGGCTTAATGTTTTTTTTAAAACAACCAAGGAATTACGAGGGTGGAGAAATGTATATCTACCTTAAGATTACTGTAGATGGATTTTCCAAAGACCTTTCGGTAAAACGTTCCTGGCTTCCTTCCAGATGGAATTCAAAAGGGAACCGTGCCATCGGTAATAAAGAAGATGCAAAAGCACTTAATGAGTTCCTTGATGTTATGCAAAATAAAGCATACGATGCCAGGAAGCATTTGATCGACCGAGGTAAAGTGGTAACAGCTTTAGCAATAGTAGAATTGTTATCTGGGATTAGCGAAAATGGATGTTGCTTTCATTATTCGAAGTGCATAACAAAGACTTAAAGAAAATGATTGGTAAACGAGTCGCTAGAGGAACTTATACTAATTTTAACACATTCTATAAACACACCTGCAAATTTATTAGGGACATCTATAAAGTTGAAGATATCAATATTCGCTCACCCCGTTTGGCAAGTCCCTGCTTTACTTCTTCATCCTTATGGGTATAATAACGGTGATTTTCCAGCTTGCCAAAGTATAATATAGACGCTACCAGACGGCTTTAGGCCTTTATAGAATTTGATCCTGGTGGTGATGATGTCATAAACATGATTAAAAAAGCTTCTACCTGGCCGGCGTTCCTTTGCAAGTAGTGATTTAATTGGTGATTGTAAAACGGGGCATATTCATCTTCCCTGATTTTATAGATCTTATACACAAAGAAATTTAAACCGAAAATCCTGTCTGTAAATATCGGCCAGCCGATACTCTAAACTGCTCAACTTTTTTACTTATAAATCTACTGGGATGAATCAGATCCATCTAAACAGATTTAGGTTCTTAAATTTCGGATGGGTTGATCAGTCAGTGGTCAATACGTTTTCAACCAGTCTTTGCCTGCCGCACGATATGCCAAATGATGATTCACCTTGATTGAACAGCATTTTTAAATAAAGGTGCAACTTAAAATTCTCTTCAGATTAAAAGCCAAATAAGTTTAAAGAAAAACCACGGAAAATTTGTTTTTATAAATATTTTCCATTTACTTTGTTGGAAAATATTTCACTAAAAATATTTTCCAACCAATTATAATCATGAAAACCGAAATTCTTGAAGTTTCACTTCGGCAATTCCTGCAATACGGAATCCGGGACACCTCCATTCAAAAGATTGTGGATGGCCTCGGCATTTCAACCAAAACGTTTTATAAATACTTTAAAAACAAAGAGGAACTTTTAGCTGATGCTCTGGAGCTGTTCTTTAACCAGCAGTATCAGGATTTCAAGAAATTAAAAGTAGCTCAAAATGCCGCTGCGCGCTTTTTTGATATCTGGTTAACATCTATTGACGTTTCGTACCGGGTTAACAAAATTTTCTTCCATGACCTGTATTACTATTATCCGGACTTAGCCGCTAAGAGCAATGCGACCAACAGCGGAAGGTTTACGCCGGAGTTCTTAAATGTTATTAACCGGGGTATTCAGGAGGGGCTTTTCAGAAAGGATATTGTACCCGATGTTGTCCTTGAAAGCATTTTTGTATTGTATACCGCTGTTGTCCGTGAAGAGCATTTTAAGAGATTTGACCTGGCGCCTTATGATTTGCTGCTAAACACCATCACCTTGGCTGTCAGAGGTATTTGTACCCCTCAGGGAATTATTGCGCTTGATGAGCAGATCAGTATAAGAAGTATACAGGCTACAAATAAAGAATCATAAAAGAGTATTCACTTAAACCGATAATATGGATAAATAAACACTCAAAAAAATACCGGTAATGCGGCAAACATTACCGGTGATATTTTTAATCAACCAAATAACCGATTATTTTATTAATTAAAATTCCCTAAAATTATGAAAAAAACGCTTACTCACAAACGTGTTTGGTGTGAACTCGCGAAAAAAATACTGGTGCAGGCGGTATTCTTAATGTTCTGCTGTATTCCGGTATTCGCCCAGCAACAGGTAAAAGGTACAGTTGCTGATGAGAAAGGCAATCCACTGCCCGGGGTGACCATCCATGTAAAAGATGGAAAAAGCAGTACGACTACGGACTCCAAAGGAGTGTTCACCATTTCAGTGCCTTCCTCTTCTTCTGTATTAGTATTTTCTATGGTCGGATTTAAGAGCGCTGAACAAACCGTTAAAATCGGTAGCTCGATGACTATAACGCTTATAGATAACGTAAGTGAGCTGCAGCAGGTTATTGTAACCGGTGTATTTGATTCAAGGAAACGGCTCGATGCGTCTATCGCGATCTCAACAATCAGCGCTCAGCAAATAAAGATACAGACGCCCCAAAGTGCGGCCGAATTATTAAAAAATGTTCCCGGCGTTTATGTCAATTCATCTGCCGGTGAAATCCGTAACCAGGTTGCCGTCAGGGGTACACCCACCTCAAACGATGTTTCAATCGGTTATTTCTATGTTTCCATGCAGGAAGACGGCTTACCCGTTACCAATTTTACCGGGGCTAATTATGGCCCGGATTATTTTCTGCGTGCGGACGCCACAACTGCAAGGGTGGAAGCTGTTCGTGGCGGATCAGCTTCAATTACTGGTTCTGATGCTCCTGGCGGACTTTTTAACTACACGTCTAAAACAGGCGGCAATAAATTCGCGGGCGAAGCAATAATTAAATATGGCCTGGAAGGAAATTCTAATCCCTATTACCGTGCCGATCTCAATATCGGGGGGCCATTAAATAAAAAGGGCGATCTGACTTATGACGTGGGTGGTTTTTACCGCTACAGCGACGGGGCAAGATATGCAGGCTACCCCCTGAATAAAGGTGGACAGTTAAAATTCAACGTGGTTAAAAAGTACGGTACCGGACGTATCAAACTTTATGGTAAGTTTCTGGATGATAAGAATGGCTATTTTGACTTTCTTCCTTTTACAAGCTATACCAACCCACGACCGGCTGCAGATTTTTCCAACAACGTTACTTTGGCCGGCCCGTCAAGTCAAACGCTGGATTTTAAGTATACCAGCGATGGCAATGTTAACCAGTTTAGGCCATCCAACCTCATTCATAACCTTGACAGGGCAATTGGGCTTGAATATCAGCAAAACCTCGGGAGTAATTGGTCGATCACGAATAATTTTAAATACAGCAATAAGGAAGCAACGTGGAACGCTGCAGCGCCTCTGGGCATCCTTTCTGCTGATGGCGTACTCTTTTATGGATTGCAGGGCTTAGCCGGAAAATTCGGAACCTATAATTTTACAGATCTGACCACCGGGCAAAAAATGCTCACGGTAGTACAGTCTCCGAACATCTCGCCGACAGGTCAGTTTTTGGGCATCAATTTCATCAAGACCTATAATCAGCTTCCTAACGGTCAGGTGCAATCGGCCCCTGTTTTGTTTGAATTAGCCAATGCGCTCCATAATAAAGTTAAGGAGGTAATGGAACAGTTCAGTGTTCGCAAAGTGGTTGGGAAAACAACTTTCAACGCAGGTGTTTATATCGGCCATTCCAACATCAGCTTTGTAAAAGGTTATGCAGGACAGTCCTTTACTACCCTTGAGGATAAGCCGCATCCTTTGGGTTTAACCTACACCAACTTTTCGGGAGCGGTTACACAGGTAACTGATGCAAACGGCTTTACCGCTTACGGCACGGGATATGGCAATAGTATTATTACGAATAATAGATTTGACGCTTTCTTTGGCCAATCATCGCCGCTAACAGACCGCCTTACGCTTGATTATGGTTTCCGGTATAACTATAATCAATTTACCGGATCCTCCAATAATGCGGTAATTGATGCCAACGCCACTGCAGCAGGCGGTTATGATAAAAACTTACTCACCTATTATGATAATAACGTTTACGTAAGCAATACGCCGTTTCATATTAACAAAACAGTAAAAAGCTTGTCTTATTCGGCAGCATTAAATTATAAGTTTTCCGAAGAGCAAGCAATCTATATACGTTACTCCGAGGGCCGCAAAGCGCCCGATCTCCAATCGGTGACAGCAGTAAGCTCCCAGGCACAGGCAGATGCGGTATCATTTATCCCGATCCACGTAGTGCAGGCCGAACTGGGATATAAGGTTCAGAAAGGGGGATTCACCGGATATTTTACACCATTTTACAGTGACATCTCTAATAAACCGACCTTCGACTATACACAGGATGTACAAGTTAATACCTACTACTACACAAAGGCCGTGTTTAGTGAACAACGCACGATTGGCGTGGAAATGGAAAGTGTTTTTAACATAGGTAGTCATATCAATGTCCGCGGCGCTGTTACACTGCAACATGCAACTTCGGTGGTAGAAAGACACTGGAATGTGGGCAAACCAGGGCCTGCTGATGACCAGGTAGCAGAAACCCGCGGCGGAAAAGTAGGGCTGACACCTGCTGTATTGACAAGCATAACCCCTTCCTATAGGTTAAACAGGTTCATGACTTCTCTCGGGTGGAGGTATGTCGGCTCCTCGGCTGCGAATGCTGCAGATGCATTTGAAATACCCGGATACAGCACCTTCAATTACCAGGCAGGATATCAGATTTCGTCCAGACTATATGTGAATTTAAATATTAATAATGTGTTTAATTCTACTGGTGTTACAGGTTGGTATGCTCCGGGAGGATTCCCCAATAACTTATCGCCCGAGGCTTTAACGAAAGCTCAGGTTGCCGCCAATCCGAATGCAACTTATGGGGCAAGGCCAACGCAACCCAGATCATACTTCCTGAGTCTTTCCTATAATTTTAACTAAACATAAATATCAGCAACGAGCATATGAAAGTAAATGGAAAGGTGGTATTGATTACCGGTGGTGGCAGCGGCATTGGCCGGGAAATAGTGTTGAATCTGCTATCAAAAGGAGCAAAAGTCATTGCTGTCGATATCAATTGGGCTGCTTTGCAGGAAACTTTAAAGCTTAGCGGAGCGTCTGATCCCAACTTAAGCCTTTTCGCGGTAGATATTACCGACAGTACCGCGGTTGATGAATTGGTTGGGCACGCTATTGCAAAAAATGGCCGTGTAGACGCTATTATCAATAACGCCGGGATAATTCAGCCTTTTGTTGATTTTAAAGATCTTGACTATAAGATAATTAAAAGGGTGATCGACGTCAACTTATATGGGACATTGTTTGTCACCAAGGCATTTTTACCACACTTACTGAGCCGGCCAGAAGGTCATATTGTCAACATTTCCAGCATGGGTGGATTTCTGCCGGTTCCAGGCCAAACTGTCTATGGTGCAACCAAGGCAGCTGTTAAGTTGCTTACCGAAGGCCTTCACTCAGAACTACAACATACCAATGTACATGTCACCGTTGTTTTCCCCGGCGCCGTAGCTACCAATATCACGGCAAATTCAGGTGTTACGATGAATATGGTACAAAAAAGTAATCAGGCGTCCGCGGAATCGAAGATACTGACACCGGAGAAAGCGGCAGAGATAATAGTCAGGGGGATAGAACATAATGAATACCAGGTATATGTGGGTTCTGATTCCAGGTTTCTGGGGATTTTCAACAGGATTAGCCCGAAAACGGCCGCCTCTTTTATCAATAAGCAAATGAAAAAGTATGGAATTACCAGTCAGTAACAAAGTATTTCATCGTAAGGCTACTTACAGTGTAGATACACTTTACTTGAAGAGGGGTAAAGTAACCATAACAGCTATCATTTATAAACATTAAAAAACTATTAAAATAACAATTATGAAAAGGTTAAACGGGCTACTACCCGGGGTAGTAATTTTAGCATTCCTTATAGGCTTTAAGGGCTATGCACAAGAAAAAAACGAACAAAGAAACTATTCCATTATACCCAAACTTCCCCCGGCTCCGAAACCGGAACCATTTGAGGTCACCACTATACCACTTCCGGCAGATGTAAGTGATGCTGTGCTGGTTAATTATCTTCCCGATGCAAAGCATTTGATCATGGAGATTCATATGGCCGGGAAAAAAAAGTCGGACCTTGGAGTCATGTCGGATGACGGGAGCGGTTTCAAGTGTCTGACCTGTGAGTTAAAAGAAGAGATCGGCGGCGAAATGCCGGTACCTCTTCCGGATGGAAAACGAGTTTACACTCCTACAGGAATTTTGGAATGCACACCATCGATAGTGGATTGTAAAGAAGCTAAGATCCTTCCACTGGTATATCCGGAAATACCGGGTTCACGTATTCTCATGCGGATAGCTTCTAATATGTCGCCGGATGGGAGCCATGTTGCGGGTACGCTTGTAACTACAAAAGGTATGCTTGTTCTGGTAAGTGAGTTAACCAGGGTTGCTGACGAAAAAGGTGAACGTTACGAACTTGCCAAACCCAAGGTAATAGTGGGAGATCAATCCGACCCTGATCCGTTCAGGCCATTCCTGCACGGTGGTGGCGAAGTCAAAAGTTTTGCAGATATGGGACGCGCTCTTATATGCAGCTCTTTATTTGAAGGCAACAACTTTGACCTGGCCAAAATTGATCTTACAACAGGTGAAGTGACCAGGCTTACCAAACATTTCAGCTATGATGAGGGCACCTATCCTTCACCCGATGGCAAATGGGTCATATTTCAGACACACAGGCAAACAACAAGAATGGATGCATTTGAATTAATCCCGCGTCCGCTTATCGCCGGCGCGCCTCAGGTGCCCGGAGTGGCCGAGTCGCGGAATGCGCCATTTGAAGGTTTTGAGCCTCCTAAGCGGTTTTATGGCCTTAGTATGGTCGATCGATATGGCGACCGGGCAAGACTGCCCGAGGATGGTTACACGGGGCAGGATCTGACCATTGCCAAAGATAACTTTACGCTGTATAATCATTTTGGAAACTTAACCTGGGATCCTACCAGTACACATGGCGTATTCTGGGAGCAAAAGGATCCAAAGCAGGAAAAACCGGGAGAGCAAAGGGGCCGCCTGAGGATGATCCGATTTACTTCCAGGAAACCTACGACCCCCCTGAAACCGTTTAGTCCGGAAATGAAGTGGGCTACCGATCTGAAAGATATTAAGTGGCCTGACAAGACCATCCCAGAACAAGGAAGGCTTAAGGGCTACGTTTCAGGCTATGCAGAAATAAGCACTGTAAAACCGGTAGCGGGAACACCCGGGGAGCCGCGTCGCGTTGTTAAATACGTTAACTTTTCAGATGACGGCGTATATATTCTGAATGGGGGTGAATCCTCTACTACCGGACCGTATGGACGTGATGTGTCCTGGGATGCAGATATCCAGGTATCGGGAAAAAGGAAAGGCTTTCTGAAGGCACAGCATGTCATATTCCGTGCCACCAGTAGGTCCTCAGGTACCATACACGCAGAACTGGGAAAACGTAAAGTTTCGGTAGATCTGGCCAAGGGATTACCTACAGGGGCACCTGGAGTGCTGCGGTAAGTCGCTTTTGCCAAACATAAAACGAACTATTAAATAAATTAGTAAATGACATTTAACATTAGGGATTTTGCTGTTAAGGTTTGTATAAGCGTAGCGTTTTTAATGCCGGCTTCTGCAGCCGCACAAAGCAGAAAAGTACCTAATGACAGCCTTTACAAAGGTTTTGTACATCCGGATAATGCCGCCAGACCACGGGTTTGGTGGCATTGGATAAATGGGAACATTACCGAGGATGGTATTCGCAAAGATCTGCTATGGATGAAGCGTAGCGGAATTGGCGGCCTCCAAAATTTTGATGCAGGCGTTGTCACTCCGCAAATTGTTGCGAAGCGCTTATTATATATGACGCCAGAATGGAAAGATGCTTTCAGGTTGGCTACCAAACTGGCCGACTCTTTAAAACTGGAAATGGCCATTGCCGGCTCTCCGGGCTGGAGCGAAAGCGGAGGGCCGTGGGTAGCCGCTAGGGACGGGATGAAAAAATTGGTTTGGACTGAAGTCAGGTTAAAAGGAGGGCAGTCTTTTACCGGCCGATTGTCTAAGCCACCTGCTACAACAGGCGATTTTCAAAATATCCCTATCCCAAAGGAAACCTCTGTTATCCGTTTAAAAACAGCTGCACCGCCGGAGTATTACGAGGATGTGGCAGTGATAGCTTACCGTTTACCCGCCGCGGATATTGCATTAAGTGATTTGGCCCCCAAAATCACTTCCAATGCAGGCAGTTTTAGCTTGAACCAACTAACGGACGGAGATTTGGGAACGACCAATCTGTTACCCTCCGATCCGGCAAATGGATATTCCTGGATTCAATATGAATTTGCAAAGCCTCAAACCATCAAAGCAGTTTCTGTGGCAGGCGGTGGAAGCAGGTCACCTTTCGGACTACCCGGGCCGTCTGAAGAGCGCAGCCTGGAAGCAAGTGATGATGGTATTAATTTCCGCAGGGTGGCTTTTATTCCACTTAGCGTTATTCTACAGCAAACTATTACCATTCCGGCAACAACTGCCCGGTATTTCCGGTTAAGGTTCGAAAACCCTAAAGCCCACCCCAACCTTATTGCTGCGCTGACCGGCGGTGGAATGGCTCCTAAAGCGCCTGCCGGAAATGAAATTGCAGAACTGGTTTTATATCCTGCCACACGTATCAATCACTTTGAAGAAAAGGCTGGCTTTGTAGCTGCTGCTGATTTAATGAAATATCCCACACCAACGACTACGGATGTGATTGCACAAGCCGACGTAGTTGATTTAACAGGGAAGATGGATACAGACGGCATACTCAACTGGACGCTCCCGTCAACCGACGGACAATGGAAAATAGTACGGTTTGGCTATTCCCTAACCGGGAAACAGAATCATCCCGCGTCAGTGGAAGCAACAGGATTGGAAGTAGACAAAATGGATGCACGGGCGGTGAAAGACTATTTTACAACTTACCTGAACCAATACAAGGATGCAATAGGTGGCTTAATGGGCAGCAAAGGCCTGCAATACATGATAACCGATAGTTACGAAGCCGGGCAGGAAACCTGGACACCCGGAATGATGGAAGAATTCCAAAAGCGTCGCGGTTATAGTTTATTGCCATGGATGCCGGTGCTGACCGGCCAGGTTGTTAAGAGTGCGGAAGCAAGTGAGCAATTTCTCTGGGACTGGCGTAAAACCATTTCGGAATTGATAGCCGAAAATCATTATGATCAGCTAACGGGTATTCTTGCGGGATATGGTATGAAGCGTTATTCTGAATCACATGAGAACGGCCGGTTGTACATCGTAGATGGTATGGATGTAAAGCGTACAGCTGCTATCCCGATGTCGGCCATGTGGACACCGGGGCTCGGCGGTTCTCCGCCAAACATGGCCAGGGCCGATATTCTTGAATCTGCTTCGGTGGCACACATATACGGGCAAAACCTGGTCGCTGCTGAATCGTTTACCGCCATTGGTTTTGGTATTAACGGTGCTTGGTCTTATTCCCCGGAAAAATTAAAACCCACAGCAGACCTGGAGCTGGCCAGCGGCGTGAACCGCTTTGTGATCCACACCTCTGTTCATCAGCCGGTTGATGATAAGATCCCTGGTCTTGGACTAAGTGTATTTGGTCAATGGTTTAACCGTTATGATACCTGGGCAAATCAGGCAAAGGTATGGACTGACTACCTGGCGCGTAGTTCCTATATGTTGCAGCAGGGGAAATTTGTAGCTGATGTGGTATATTATTACGGTGAAGACCATAACATTACCGGACTGTTCGGAAACAAACTACCCGATCTCCCAACAGGATACAGCTATGATTTTATCAACCCGCATGCGCTTGTTAACCTGCTGTCGGTAAAAGATGGAAATCTTATTACACCCAGCGGCATGCGTTATCGCGTATTGATGCTTGACAGTAATGCGAGACGAATGTCGTTGCCGGTGCTTCGTAAAATAGCGCAGCTGGCGAAACAGGGGGCTGTCATCAGTGGTATAAAGCCTGAAATAATAGCGGGTTTAAAAGATGATCCGCTGGAATTTCAGCGCCTTGTAAATGAAGTATGGGGCTCCGGCCGAAACAATATCCACACTGGAAAGACAATTGCCGAAGTGCTTTCTTCTTTGAATATCCCCCCTGATTTTGGATACAGCCAATCGCAGGACAAAACACAATTACTTTATGTACATCGTAAAGTAACAAACGGCGATATTTATTGGATAAATAACCGCAACGACCGCAATGAAACCATTGATGCAACATTCCGTGTTATTGGTAAGGAGCCACAAATCTGGCATCCGGAGACGGGAAAGACGGAACCTGTTTCTTATAAAATAGAGAATGGCTTTACAACCGTTTCCCTGAATTTCACACCAAATGATGCATTCTTTGTAGTGTTTTTATCGCCGGCAAAAAAAAATGTGGTTATCCTTCCTGCAAAGATGGAGAAGGTAATAACAACGGTGGATGGCCCCTGGAGCGTTGCTTTTCAACCTGAGCGTGGCGCACCATCAGCGGTTATCTTTGAGAACTTGATTTCTTATACAGCGCATACCGACCCAGGCATCAAATACTTCTCCGGGGTGGCCACTTATACAAAGGCCATTAATATTCCTGAAAGCACACTTGTTAAAGGTGTACCGATCCGTTTAGATTTGGGTGATGTAAAGAATTTGGCGGAAGTAGTAGTGAACGGAAAATCATTGGGTACAGTTTGGAAAAGACCTTTCATCGTGGATGTGACCGGCACCTTGAAACCAGGAAAGAATACGTTGGAAATAAAGGTCACTAATCTTTGGGTAAACAGGTTAATTGGAGACCAGCAGGCTGATGCGAAGCAAAAAATAACTTACACCACCATGCCATTTTACAACGCAAATTCAAAATTGCTGTTATCTGGTTTGTTGGGGCCTGTAAAGTTGGTATGGGTGAAGTAATGGGATTGGCAAGAATTAAACTAATTCATACATCAGCATTCAATAAACGCATGGTACCATCTTATCAGGAAATATATAAAACGGAGCTTTGTGGGTATCCTTGGTCCATCTGCGTTGATAAGATAAGACTTATTTTATTGCGCCTTTATACTTACTTGGATTAATGCCGGTATGTTTTTTGAAAAATTTACTAAAGAAGAACTGATCGCTGAACTGTAGTTGTTGGGCAACAGTTGAAACTGACAGGCCCAGATCATCCAGCATTATTTTTGCCTCTATTATCACAATTTCATCAATCATTTCACCGCAGGTTTTATTCGTTAGTTCTTTCACCATTTTAGTAAGGTGCTTAGGTGTTAAATACAGCGCATCCGCATAGAATTGCACCCCGCGTTCTTCCTTGAAATGCTGAAAAAGCAATTTTACAAACGATGATAATATCTCTTCTTTTCTGGTTAGTTGTACCTGTTTATTTGGCCGGTATTTTTTAAATAAAGCAGCCACTTCAAACATAAAAATATTAAAGCCATGATGAATTATCTCCGTCTTAAATGGATGCTCATACGCGGGATCATCCGTTTTACGCAACATCTTCATGACTTGATGTAATGCATCTGCATCTTCCTCCTGCAGCATCAGATGAGGATTGTTTTGCGTGGAGAAAAAACCAAAGGTTGGTATATGTTTTTCGCTAAGCCGGGCCTGTGCTACAAAATCATGTGAAAAACTAACCACTATTACTTTGAATTCATCGTTAGCTTTTTGAAACTGGTGAATTACATTGAATGGAATAATCAGAAGGTTGTTCTTTTTTACGTGATAGTTAACCAGGTTAACTTGAAAATGCCCTTCTCCTGCAATTACCAGCCCAATTGAAAAATGATCGGAACGTAAAGGCCTCCCAAATTTTTCCTCACTGGGTTTCAATTCATCATTCCTGAAAGTAAGAAAACCTTTAGCAAGACCCTTTCGGCCTGCATCAATACTAACGTCACTAATGGTATAAGTATGAATTGAAGGGGTGTCTGTTTTCATAAACCTAACTGGCGATTAACCCAAATAAAAACCCCAAATTAATTAAATTAATTCAGGGTTTTCTTCATCCTTATTTATAGAATTTTGATAGATACCAAAGTATTTTAATAAGCTAATCACAAATAAGGCGATAACGAAAAGTTAAGTTTTTGAAGATGGCCTGATGATCATGCGCAACACCTGGTCCTTAGTAATATAGGCCAGCATCCAGTTATAGAAGGTTTTAATACGGTTACGATGATTTGCTAAATAAGTTAAATGTATAAACAGCCACATTGCCCAGGCAAAAAATCCTTTAAAATGCATTTTTAGCTTTGGCATATCTGCAACCGCTCTGTTACTGCCAATTATAGCCATCGATCCCTTATCAAAATAAGTAAATGGTTTAAGGGGATCGTTATTGTAAATAGCCATAAAATTATGGGCGAGGTTTTTACCTTGCTGCATAGCTACCTGTGCTACCTGCGGGTGGCCATTGGGATAGTTTAGATCGCTGGTTTGCAAGGCAATATCACCGATAGCAAAAATGTTAAAAAACCCGTTTACAGCATTGTGTGCATTAACACTTAAACGGTTCCCATTTCCATAGGAGCTTTGGGGAATACCCGGAAATACCTCGCCGGTAACACCTGCTGCCCATATTAAATTTCCAGTGGATATAACTTCACCCGTAGACAGCATTAACGTATCATTTACATAATCTGTTACGCGCGTGCCCAACTTGATATTTACACCCATATCCTGTAATTTGCTATAAGTATAGGTTTGCGAAGGCTCGCTCATGGCAGATAGCAAAGTGCGATGACTATCTACTAAATAAATACCGCCGGCATGATCAATAAGTTCAGGATAATCTTTTGGAAAAATGCTTTTTGCCATTTCGGCAAACATACCTGCTATTTCTACCCCGGTTGGCCCGCCACCAACTACTAACAGTAGTAGTTAACTTTTTCTTTTCTGCAATATCAGTTACCCTGGTAGCCTTTTCAATTTGCAGAAGCAAATAATTACGCATATTGATCGCATCATCTAATGTCTTCATGGGTAACGCATTTGCTTCGATGTTTTTTTGATTAAAATAATTGCTTTTAGTTCCAGTAGCTAAAACCAGGTAATCAAAATCCATCTCACCTACATCAAGTAACACTTTATTCTCCGCGGGCAAAATTTCAACCAGCCGACCCAAATAGAAGTTAATGTTCTTTTTACCTTGCAGCAATTTTCGGTAAGGATAGCTTATATTGGAAACCTCTAAAAAGCCGGTAGCCACCTGGTATAGCAACGGCGGAAAAAAATTATAATTATTTCTGTCAATCAGTGTAATATGATAACCTTGGTTTTTTAATAGATTTTTAGCCAGGTTTAACCCCGCAAAGCCACCGCCTATTATCACTACCTTCTTTTGTTGCTGCTCCATAGTTTATTGATTAATGTGTTTGTTATGCATCCATTGAAATAGCATGTCGTTGCCTTTTGTATTGCCGTCATACAGATCCAGTATCAATGTTCCCAGCTCATCCGGATGGATATAATTATTTTGCGCCTTGTTGTTTTTTTTATCAGGGTCCACATACAAATGATAGTATTTCATATTGGTACCCTTTATCTCTTCATAAAACATTCTGGCCATTTCTTTTTGCATGCATAGCGATAAGCGGGCAAGTTTCGCCCCTGTAGTCTTTATAGTATGGCCGGTGAAATCGATGCTGATGAACATACCATGCCTGGATTTTTTCATACTGCTAAAGGATAACCTCGCGGCAACAAAAAAAGCGGTTATATTTTGTTCCATAGTGTGCTCCCAATCAGTAATTTCTACCTGGGTAAGCGGCTGACTGAGGGCAGAACCTTCAAAACAGGCGATACTCAGATCTATTTTGCCAAAACGTTCGATGATGTCATCGGTAATTTCTTTCGCCCTATAGAAATCGGAATAATTCGCCAGCAGGGTAATGATAGAGCCGCTGCCGGTAACCTCCTCAATTTGTTTGATCCATAACAGATCCTTTGCGCTTTTTGCCGGTACGATAACGATAGCATTTTCCTTCAGCAGCATTTGCGCAATGCTTATGGCTATCGCGCCCGTACTTCCCGTTAAAACCGCGACTTTATTTTTTAATGACATTTTATAACGATTAACTGCTTGTAAAACCAATGCAAATATTGGGATTAAGAGGACGCGTATCCATGTCTGTATGTGGTAACAATATGTCTAAATGGCTCATTTTAATATAGGTAAGTAGTTGATTGACAGAGAAATGTAAAAAACTTATTTCTTGACCATATTTACTGTTAATGCGACATATACACATACTTTCCCTCCATACAGACATTTTTTAACGATGGTTTAACCCTCAACTTTGTGCCATTAATTAAAAGAAAACACTTTAAATAATCACAACAATTAATGCTCATCAGTATGAAAATGTCAATAAAAACCAATACGATACTGCTAATTTTTCAATTTTCAATAGGATTAGTAGCACTCACCTCGTGCGGGGGAAGGCCGGCAGCCGGTGGCCCCGGCGCAGGCGGCCCCGGAGGACCAACCGGGCCTGCGCCTTATAAATCTGCAGAAGTATATGCGGGCCCAGCCACCATTTTTTACAGGTTCCCTGCCACTATAGAAGGCGAACAGAATGTTGAAATACGCCCTAAAGTTGATGGCTTTATTCAGAAAATATTTGTAGATGAGGGTGCAACTGTGCATAAAGGCCAGCCACTGTTTGAATTACGAAATCCGCAATACGAAGCTGCTGTAAGAACCGCTGCTGCAGCTGTTAAGATAGCAGAGGCCGACGTTCAGACTGCAGAAATGGACGTAGAAAAGGTAAGGCCCCTGGTAGAGCGGAAGATCATAAGCGATTATGAACTAAAATCAAAGCTGTACACCTTAAATTCTAAAAAAGCTTCCCTGGCATCGGCGCAGGCGGATCTGGTTAACGCTAAAGTAAATGTAGGTTATACCTATTTAACAAGCCCGTCTAACGGCGTTATCGGAAGCATACCCTATAAAGTTGGCAGTTTGGTAAGCAGTACATCGGCAAACCCGTTGACCACGGTTTACAACACCAATAATATTTATGTATACTTTTCTTTGAATGAAAAACAATTGCTTGAATTTTCAAGAACGGTAAAAGGCACAACTATCAAAGAAAAACTGGCTACCATGGCCGATGTATCACTGATACTGGCTGATGGCACGGAGTATCCGGCAAAAGGAAGGGTTGTTACCGCAAGTGGCCTGATCAGTACTGAAACCGGGTCGGTAAGTTTCCGGGCTAATTTCCCTAATACACTTGGGTTGATACGCAGCGGCAGCAGTGCTACCATTAAAATACCCGTTAACATGGAGAATGCCCTGCTCATCCCTCAAAATGCCACTTATGATATGCAGGGTCAAAAATTTGTGTATACCCTAAGCGGTAAGGACAGTACCGTAAATACCGGGATACGGGTATCTGCAAATCCTATAGGGAATTTATATGTAGTAGAAAGCGGCCTTAAAAAAGGCGATAAACTGGTAGTAGAAGGGGTAGGCAACCTAAAGCCAGGTATGGCTATTAAACCGCTGCCTGCCAATACCGACAGCCTGTACGCAGCCGCCAGCAAACCTGTAACTACAACTACCAGCCATAAGTAGGTCAATTTACTTTAATGGTTCACTCAAAACTTTAAAATATCATGCTTAAAATATTCATCAAAAGACCGGTTTTATCTACCGTTATATCGGTAATCATAGTAATACTGGGCGTATTGGCCTATTTAGGCCTGCCGGTTACCCAATACCCCGAAATTGCCCCGCCCACTGTAAAAGTATCAGCTACTTATACCGGTGCGGGCGCGGATGTAATTCAAAGAAACGTTATTGTACCACTGGAAGAGCAGATCAATGGTGTGGAAGGAATGACCTACATGACATCTACAGCCACTAATGATGGCGATGCTACCATAACCGTGTACTTTAAATTAGGTACAAACGCCGATATCAACGCTGTAAATGTGCAGAACAGGGTTCAGCGGGCAACTAATTTATTACCCGCCGAAGTAACCAAAGCAGGTGTTACGGTGGATAAACAACAAAGCAGTAACCTGCTGATCTTCGCGCTTAAAAGTGATAATCCGTCGTACGATCAAACATTTTTAAGCAATTATGCCAACATCAATCTGATACCAGAAATTAAACGGATAAATGGCGTGGGCAGTGTGGTTTCATTTGGTACCAAAGACTATTCGATGCGTGTTTGGCTTAAGCCGGATGTCATGGCTACCTACGGTTTAACTCCTGCGGATGTGAATAGCGCCCTTGCAGAACAAAACTTCGATGCCGCACCTGGTAAATTCGGCGAAAACAGCAACCAGGTTTTTCAATACACTATTAAATATACCGGCCGGTTGTTAGATACCGCGCAGTTTGGTAATATCATTATGCGCGCCAAAACCAACGGCCGGTTATTACGCTTAAAGGATATTGCAAGGCTGGAAATGGGCTCGCTCACCTATTCATCAACCATGAATACAGATGATCAGCCCGCAACGGTTATTGCTATAAGCCAAACCGCGGGCTCCAATGCCCAGGCTATTATTAAAGATGCTATAGCCACCCTGGACAAAGCTTCAGCGTCTTTTCCTAAAGGTGTAAGTTATGTGCCCTTGCTGAATGCGAATGATTTTTTAAGTGCATCTATAGAAAAAGTTGTTCATACTTTAATAGAAGCCTATATTTTGGTTTTTATTGTCGTTTTTATATTTCTACAGGATTTTCGCTCTACCCTGATACCCGGTATATCGGTATTGGTATCTATCATCGGTACGTTTGCCTGCCTCAGCCTGTTTGGCTTTACCATTAACCTGCTCACGCTTTTTGCCCTGGTGCTGGCCATTGGTATAGTGGTAGATGATGCCATCGTTGTAGTTGAAGCAGTGCACGCCAAGCTTGATGAGGGTTATAAATCGGCGTACGATGCATCTGTTGATGCCATGAGCGAACTGGGTGGAACCATTGTAGCTATTACGTTGGTTATGGCCGCTGTGTTTATACCTGTTTCTTTCATCAGTGGCAGCTCGGGTGTGTTTTTTAAACAGTTTGGTTTAACCCTGGCTTCGGCAATTGTCATTTCGGCTGTCAATGCTTTAACACTAAGTCCTGCATTGTGCGCCTTGTTTTTAAAACCACATGAAGAACATGACGGAACCCGGAAAAGCCTGCTGCAAAGGTTTTATATGGCTTTTAATACCGGTTTTGACGCCCTGAAGGGTAAATACCAAAAGTCGATAGGCTTCTTAAGCCGCAAAAAATGGATCATTCCATCTGCGGTAGTTTTGTTTACGGTGTTACTTGTTTTCTTTATGAAAACATCGCCAGGTGGTTTTGTGCCCAACGAAGATCAGGGGACCATTTTCGCCGATATCAGCTTACCTCCGGGTACATCTCTTGAAAAAACCATGGAGGTTGCCAACATGGTAGACAACATGGCTAAAAAAATACCGGTTGTTGCCAACCGGGCAAAAATAACCGGGCAAAGCATTATCAACGGCACCGGGAGTAACTTTGGGTTGATGGTGTTTAAACTAAAGCCATGGGACGAAAGAAAGGGTGTAAAAGTTGATGATGTAATTGGCCAGTTATTTGGCATGACAGCCGGGATAAAAGATGCCAGGATCATTTTCTTTGCACCGCCTACCGTGCCCGGCTTTGGTAATTCAAGCGGTTTTACTATTGAATTGCAGGATAAAACAGGTGGCAGTATAGAAAACTTCAGTAAAGTAGCCGGCGGCTTCCTGGGCGCAATAAACCAACGTCCAGAAATTTTATACGGGGCTACGGGGTTCAATCCTAACTACCCGCAATATTTGATGAATATCAATGTAGCCAAAACAAAAGAGGCCGGGATTTTAACCAGCGACCTGATGTCAACCATGCAGGGGTATTATGGGGGTATATATGCTTCTAACTTTAACCAGTTTGGCAAACAATACCGGGTTATGGTGCAAGCCGATGCTAAATAC
Source organism: Mucilaginibacter sp. P5_A4 (assembly GCF_056400605.1). Lineage (NCBI taxonomy): Bacteria > Pseudomonadati > Bacteroidota > Sphingobacteriia > Sphingobacteriales > Sphingobacteriaceae > Mucilaginibacter > Mucilaginibacter sp. P5_A4. Next base: position 126,975 of record NZ_JBFUKX010000014.1, read on the forward strand.
CGGAGCAATTCACAAAGCCTGAATAACATTTATGTCAGAAACGCTGCCGGTAATATGGCGCCTGTATCAGAATTTGTTACCCTTACTTCAGTTAACGGGCCTCAAAGTTTATCCCGGTTCAACTTATACAACAATATATCTGTAATTGGCAGTCCAAAACCTGGATTCAGCAGTGGCGATGCCCTTGCCGCTGTGCGGGAAACCGCGGCTAAAACCCTGCCTGCCGGTTACAGCTTCGACTACTCGGGCTTATCACGTGAAGAGGTAAACTCAGGTGGACAAACGGTTTTCATCTACATTCTTTGCATTGTGTTCGTGTTCTTTTTGCTGAGCGCGCTTTATGAAAGTTACATTATACCGTTTGCTGTACTGTTCTCGCTCCCTGTAGGCTTGTTTGGCACTTATCTCTTCGCCAAAATCATGGGCATAGACAATAACATATATATGCAGATATCTGTGGTGATGCTGATTGGCTTGCTTGCTAAAAATGCCATCCTGATCGTAGAGTATGCCGTTGCAAGACGGGAGAAAGGAATGACTATCGTTGCCGCCGCAATTGAGGCTGCCACTGCACGTTTGCGCCCGATACTAATGACATCGCTTGCCTTTATCGTAGGCTTATTGCCGCTGATGCTGTCATCGGGGGTTGGTGCTGCCGGTAACCGCTCCATTGGCACCGGCGCTGTAGGCGGGATGCTGGTAGGAACCATATTTGGTGTATTTATTATCCCGGTTCTGTATATCATTTTTCAAACATTACAGGAAAAATTCGGCAGAAAAAAGAAGCCTGGTGAGGCAACCGAAAGGCCCCACCCGGCAACACCCGCATTGAATTAACGATCATTAATTATTTAGACAAACAAGATGTTTATGGACTTAAAATATTTTACCCGTACAGCTGCTGTAATTGCAGCGGCTGTACTGCTATTGCCTGCGTGTAAACTAAGGCAGGCTTACACACGCCCCGACGCTAAAACAGATAGCCTGTACCGTGCCGAAAATACCACGGATACGACTACCATCGCCAATTTATCCTGGAAACAAATGTTTAAGGATGCCCAATTGCAGACTTTGATACAGGAAGGCATTATCAATAACTACGATTTGAAAATAGCCGTTGCGCGTATCAAACAAGCTGATGCCAATTTACGCCAGGCCAAAGCGGCGTTTTTGCCAACCTTAAGTGTTGGCCCGCAATATACCAAACAAAAAGTTGCTGCTACACAAGGTGGAAGCCTGGGTTTTACACCAGAAAATATTTACGCGGTAACGGGCAACGCCAGCTGGGAAATAGATGTGTGGGGTAAATTAAACAGTGCCAAAAAAGGGTCGCTTGCATTGCTTTTACAAAGTTATGCCTACCAGCGCGCTGTTCAAACCAAACTGATTGCCGATATCGCCACCAATTATTATAACCTTTTGGCTTACGATAAACAGTTAGCTATAACCCAGCAAACGGTAGCAAACCGTAAAGAAGATGTAGAAACAAATAAAGCATTAAAAATAGCTAACCGCGTAAATGAGGCATCGGTTGCGCAAAGCGAAGCCAACCGTTACGCGGCCGAGGTTACCATACCCGACCTGCAAAATAATATTCGCCAAACTGAAAATGCCTTATGTGTTCTGTTAGGAAGGCATCCAGGCCCAGTGGAAAGAAACGCGCTTGATGCGCAGCAGGTAGATACCACATTACAAACCGGTGTGCCGGCACAATTGCTTAGCAATCGCCCCGATGTACAGCAGGCAGAGTACAATGTCAGGTACTACTTTGAGCAGATCAATGTAGCCCGCGCTTACTTTTATCCTTCACTTAGTATTACTGCACAGGGCGGCTGGCAGTCATCAACCGTTGGCGATCTGTTTAAAAGCGCCACCATTTTTGGCAATGTTGTAGGGAACTTAACCCAGCCCATATTTAATAAAGGACTTAACAAACAGCGGCTGCAGCTTGCCAAAGCGCAATACGAAGAGAACGTAGCAACATTTCAGCAAACCGTGCTGGATGCCGGTCGTGAGGTTTCTGACGCTTTATACAGCTACAAGACAGTTGAAGATAAAGCCTTAACCCGTAAGCTGCAATTGGATGCCTGGTTCAGGTCGGTGGATTACAACCGCGAACTGCTTAAAAACGGTTATGTAACCTATACCGATGTATTGACCTCTGAGCAGAACTATTTATCCGCGCAGTTAAGCAGCGTAAACGACAGGTTGCAGCAACTCACATCATTAGTAACGCTGTACAGAAGCTTGGGTGGCGGATGGAAATAAGCCTGCTATAGAATAAGGCATCTTGGAGAGCTCAAATTAATTGCTTAAAACACTCTGTTATGAAACCAGAACATTATTTAACTTCTGCAGAAAGGTACCGGTACATCAATATGTCTGAGAACCTGCGGCGGTGCCTGGAAGTAAAGCTTGATGAACTTTACAAAAACCGCGAATTCGGTGGGTATCTCAACATACGGTATGCTAAACACACGCTAACAGACGAGGTGTTAGTAAGCGTTGTAATAGGGAAACCCTTTAATGACGAGGTCTTTGCCAGGCGTATTTGCCGGGCTGTAAAAACCTGGTATGGCATGTATTATGATGATCGCAGATCGGTACTTGAAAAGTTCCTTTACTACTGTAAGCTTTGTATTCAATATAAAGGCGTTCCCGGCGAAGCTAATTTTCCATTCATTTTCACCAGGTTTCTGGTAAACGAATTCGCAACAGAGTTGAGCGATGTAAAATGGTCCCTGCTGGCCAGGTATCACCAGCAGGGGTTTTCGGCAAAAGATCATTAAGTCTGCTTTTGGATTTATGGACAATACCTCAAATTAATTTTATGGATATAGCACAAAAAATAGCCGATAAAGCACATGATCTTTTTATCATGTACGGTATCCGCAGCATTAGCATGGACAAAATTGCAAGTAGTTTGGGCATCAGCAAAAAAACTATTTATCACTTTTTTAGCAATAAAGATAACCTGGTTACAGCACTTGTCGAAAAGGAAATTGCTGTCAATATTACCCTTTGCGAATCATTAAAGGCAAAAAACAGTGATGCGATACTGGAGTTGTTTTTTATTATGATCTATTCAAAAGAATTTTATAAAACACTTTATCCGGCTTTAATACGTGATCTGGAAAACAACCATCCGGATGCCTTCAAAAAATTCAATGCACACAAGTATGGCTATTTGACTGAGATAATTAAAGCCAATATGGCTTGCGGCGTTAAAAGCGATTTGTACCAGGATGATTTCAACTTTGAGACCATTACCGAATTTCTTTTGGAAAGCTTTACTGTTATTCTGAACCCTAACCTGCCTCGTATAAGCGATCATCCGGAAATAGTGTTCGGATACCTGATCAATGGCATGCTTACCGCAAAAGGATTATCACTTTTGAATAAGTATAAACATCAGCAAGGAGGGCCGCTGTTTCTTGATCAATACCAAATGCACCCATTTTGGGATGGTTAATAATGATAAAAACACAAAATGATTTGAAGTACCGTGACTGCATTACACCGAGAGCGTTCCGCTCCCTGTTGCATTATGCCGCAAGCTTCATCTCCACACTGCAACCCAGAAATTCACTGCGTTAATAACCGAATTGCCTTTTCCGTTGCTGATGAAAAGAAAGGCATCCCAATTACACCAGCGACGCGAAGATAGCTAATCGCTGGGATAGATGTAAAGGGTACATAAACAGGCGGTTTTTTTGTTTTTTTTTATTTGGCTCACCTGCCCTTGACATTTATCCCGGATTCGCGCTGTTAGTTGCTCAACTGGTGAATATGGCATTGGCCTATCGCCTTGCAGGTAGCATGGCCATTAGCTATAAAAATTGGGGAATCACAAACTGGCAGTTCGTTATGTTGATAGGTGATAAATCTCTTTTAAAAAATCGCAGATAAATAGCTTAGTGGTTTAAATAGTTGAAAAATTCTCCCCTAAATTTCCAATTCTTCTTAATTTTTCAATGAATTGGTTCGGAAAACACCCACTGTCGGGAGCAAATTGCCTTAGTATGTCCGCTAAGCCCATTTTTAATTTTCTACCAAATTTTAATATAAGTTTAAAGCAAATAGAGGCACATTTTGGTTCGAGCACGCTCTGTAATGGACACTGGAACATTGAACCAATTTCGGAACAACTGATCAAGGCACGCGGAATCAAGACGTCAACCCCAACAAAGCTTCACATTTTACCACTTCACATCCAGTTTAATTACGCTATATTAGTCAGCCAGTCCCATAATGTTATTTCCTTTTTTATCCAGTTCAAACAGTGCGTTTAAACTTATTGATAACGGCCATTATAGTATGCATCATAAAAACTGCTGCTGCGCAAAACAGTCAGTACCAATTTTCGCATTTGTATATTACCGATGGGCTTTCCAACAATCAGGTAAATTGCATTTATAAGGATACTAAAGGGTTTATGTGGTTTGGGACCATGGCTGGCCTGAACAGGTACGATGGTTATAAATTCAAAATATTCAAAAATAACATTCGTGACACCACATCTTTGAGTGATGATTTTATCATAGACATCATGGAGGGCCCTTTCAATAAACTTTGGATACAAACACGCAATGGACTTAATGTATATGACCCACTGGCCGAGCGGTTCGAACGAAATATTAACCGTACATTATCTAATCTCTCCATTCCAGGTAATTCAATCAACAACATAAAAAAAGACAGGTACGGCAATTTCTGGTTCCTGCATCCCACGCTTGGTGTTTATAAATATAATCCAAACGCGAAAAAAACGATACATTTTGAGCATAAGACCGGCGATACCACTTCGCTTTATGCCGATAACCCGACAGATCTGTCAGAGGATTTAAATGGTGATATTTTACTGATCTATCAAAACGGGGTTATTGAAAAGATAAACCATCAGACCAACAAAATCGATAAGAGAATATACGCTGTTAACAAAATATCCAGCAATGAACAAAGTACTTTTAGGATTTTTATTGACCGTCAGAACGATTTATGGGTGTTCAATGTAAATAATCCGCACGGTATATATTATCTGAATTTAAAACGTAATATCGTTAAGCACATCAATACAACTTCTGCTGGCAGTCACTTAAATTCCGATGTTGTTACTAATATTATTCAGGATGACAAAAATACGATCTGGATTGCCACGGATAATGGCGGGATCAATCTTCTGAATAAAAATGGCTTCACCATTCAATATTTGGTAAAAAGGGAAGACAATAATAAAAGCTTAGCCCAAAACGCTACAATATCACTTTTTAAAGATAATACAGGAATTGTTTGGATTGGTACAGTTAAAGAGGGCATCAGTTATTATCATGGCGATATTATCAAGTTTCCCCTGTATAAGCATTATTCTTCCGACCCTTCCAGCATCGGTTATGACGACATCAATAAGTTCGCTGAAGATAAAAAAGGCAATATCTGGATAGGCACTAATGGTAAAGGCCTTATTTATTTTAACAGGAAAGACGGCACTTTTACCAGTTTTTTGCACAATGCAGCCAATGCTAATAGTTTAGCCAATAACGTTATTGTTAGTTTATGTGTAGACCATGAAAATAAGCTATGGATTGGTACCTATTTTGGTGGGTTGGATTGTTATGACGGCAAAACTTTCACGCATTACCGGCACAACAATGCTATCCCCAACAGCATATCTGACAATAGCATCTATGAGATCATGGAAGACTCTTCTCGTCGCTTATGGATAGGGACGCTTAACGGCGGGCTTAATTTATTAGAACCTGGCAGGCAAACCTTTAAACATTATAAAAAAGATAGTCCTGGTTCTATTCTAAATAACTATATATCAGGTTTGGCGGAAGATGAAGATCAGAATATATGGATCAGCACTTCTTACGGGATTAATGTCTTGCTGAATAAATCGCATAAATTCATTTATTATTTAGCCGACCCGAAAAAAGGCAATAGCCTGATCAACGATAACGTAACCAATTTAACCGAAGATTCCAGACATCTTTTCTGGATAGCTACCCGCAATGGCTTAAGTATTTTTGATAAATCAAAAAGGCAATTCACAAATCTCAGGAAAGAAGACGGACTACCCGACAACGCGATCCTGGATATATTAGAAGACGATAACCATAATATGTGGGTAAGCACACCCAATGGATTGTCGAATATTATAGTAAAACAACAAAATGGAAAATTGAAATTCCGGTTTGAAAACTATAACGAAACCGACGGTTTACAAGGGCGTGTATTTAATGAAAACGCATCGTTAAAGACAAAAAGCGGCGAACTGGTTTTTGGAGGGCCGCATGGCTTTAATGTTTTTAACCCTTCATCGATAAAATTGAACAAAGGAGCCCCCAATTTAATCTTGACTGATTTTCAGCTTTACAACAAGAGTATAAATGCAGGCGACACTTTAAACGGGCATGTTGTACTTTCAAAATCTATAACGGAAACCAAAAGCATAACCTTAAAATACAATGAAAGCGCCTTTTCGATAGAATTTGCAGACCTGAACTTTTTCAGTCCGGGTAAATCTAAACTCGAATATAAATTAGATGGCCTTGATAAAGAATGGATAACCAGCGACACGAGAATAAGAAAAGCTACCTATACCAACGTGGACGCTGGTAATTATGTGTTCCGGGTAAGGGCCTCAAACGCTGAAAGGATACCGAACACCGATAGTTTGACCTTAAATATAAAAGTATTGCCCCCATTCTGGAAATCGCCAATAGCCTATGTTATTTATGTATTTTCCATTCTTGGAATCTTGTATTACATCCGCAAACAGGGCATTAAAAAAATAGAAGCCCGCTTTGAGATTGAG